>SHMQ01000009.1 GCA_008534395.1 Candidatus Acidulodesulfobacterium acidiphilum | reverse complement strand
TTCATAAGCGGATAACCTCCTTAATTTGCGTTAGTGGTGTTATCCGCTATTTTATTATTATTTTTAGTTAAGGAATAGACAAATTAAAAGTTATTTATATATAGACATTTTAAAAGTTATTAACATTTGGAAAAAAATATATTGACTTTTTGCTTCTTAAGTGATAAAAAATTATATTTAGAGTTTAAAAAATACCGCAGATTTTAAGGGTTAAAACCATATGCATAATTAAATAAATTATTTTAATAAGGGGGGTAAAATGACTAAAAGTTCGGAAGATTCGCCGTCAAGGCGAACTTTTATGACCGTTGTAATCGGATTAATTTCGGCCGTAATAGGCGTTGCCGTTGCAATACCTATACTTGGCGAAATTTTAAGTCCATTGTTCAAAAAAAGAGACATAGTATGGGCTGAACTAGGAAAAATCGACGACTTAAAAAAAATCGAGCCCTTAACGCCAAAGTTTGTTCCTGTTTATTTCAGAGTTAAAGAAGGGTGGACAATAAACACGCTTCCTAGGCAGGTTGTAGTAGTTAAAGACATAACCGGAAAACTTTATTTTTTTTCAAATCAATGTACGCATTTAGGATGTCCTCTTCACTGGATAGCCGCAAGACAAAAATTCTTATGCCCATGTCACGGCGGTATGTTTAACGTTCTCGGCAAAGTAGTGGGCGGTCCGCCTCCAAGACCTTTATATCAATGGGTTCATAAAGTAAATAGCGGCAAAGTTTTAATTCAAAATAAGTTTATCGATAATCCAAAGGATAGGGGGATCTGATGTTTAAAAAAATTCAGGAATGGTTTGACGAAAGAATTGGTCTCACCGAACTAATAAACGAGTTTAACGGCGAAAGAATACCTGCTAGGGGCGGTTGGGCATATACTTTCGGCAGTTTGCTCGCTTTTCTTTTCATAATTCAGGTAGTAACGGGAATGTTCCTTTTGTTTTATTACGTGCCGTATTTTCCCATGGCAAGAAACTCCACTTATTTTTTAAAGCATCATGTTCTAATGGGTAATATCGTGCTAGGCATCCACTTATGGGGTGCATTTACTATGATTTTCATCCTTCTGGTGCATATGTCTAGGGTTTATTTTTCAGGTTCTTATAAAAAACCTAGAGAAATGCAGTGGGTTGCAGGAATGGTTTTATTTTCAGTCGTAGTTATACTTGGTTTGACCGGATATATGCTCGTAGGAAACGAAAATTCGTGGTGGACGATAAACGTTTTAGATAACGTAGCATCCCATGTTCCGCTCATTGGAGGTTTTATAAGGATTTTAGTAAAAGGCGGAACCGAAACGTCGGTTTTAACTATGCAGCATATATTTGCTATTCACGTTTGGCTTTTACCTATAGTAGTTATTATGTTCATACCGATTCATATTTTCCTTGTTAGGAAGACAGGAGAGCAGGGTATGGCGCTGGAATACAAAAACAGCAAATTGCCCGACGACGATGTTAACAAATGGAAACATGCGGATGCAACCGTTCCATTTTTTCCTGACCAACTGTTTAAAGACATGATTGTAGCGCTGGGAGTATTTGCCGTGATTTATTTCCTCGCCGTTTATTACGGAGCGGCTATAGGGCCTATGTACAGACCTCTTGCTTTAAATTTTGCGCCGGAAGCCGACTGGTATTTCTTGGCAAACGAGGAACTTCTTAAATATTTCCCCGGTCACGGACTTATAATATTTTCCACATTTCTTGTTCCATCGTTAGGTTTTGCGATACTCTTTGCATTGCCTTTTATAGACAGGGGGCACGAAAGAAGTCCATTTAAAAGACCTGCGGCAACAGTACTTGGGATTTTGTTTCTCCTTTTGTTAGTTTACTTAACATTAATCGGCGGCGAACCAAAAGCGCCTGCTACCGTATAAATAAAAAGAGGAGTAAATACGATGAATTTAGGTGTTATAGATATAATAAATCTATTTATAAACAGGCTCGCGCTCGGCTTTATGGCGATTGCCTTTATATCCCAGTATATAGGGATATTTAAAAAAGAGGACAGATATTTCAGGCTTGCTAAGCCGCTGATAATGTGCGCCTTAGTTATAGGTACGATACAGACTATAATTTATTTTTACTTCTTAAGCCTTCTAAGAAATGGAATTCCAAATTTTTGGATACTAATTAATAAATTACAGCCCGGAGTAATAGCGTTATCGATGGATTTTTTGCTTGTGTTTCTTGTTTTCGGAGCCTTATATTATGTAGGCTTTGATAGAAAAGGCCAGGGAAAACATCAGGGTTGGAATCTATTTATCGGCATAATTGCGTTTTTGGCGGGTTTTGCTTCAGACGTTTTTTATACGATTTCGGAAAGCTATACAATGGGACCGACACCTCAGACGGCTATAAGGACGCCTATGGTTCTGCTTATGATTATAGAAAAAAATATCGAAATTTTTGCCCTTGCCGGAGCGCTGCTTGCTATATGGGCGGGAATAAGATATATAATATCTTCTAAACAGGAAGACAAAGAATTTTACGATTGGTTAGGTTCGTTTGCCAGTATTATAACCGTTATGTTTCTGGTTACGTATCCCATAGTGTATTTCGGCTGGTTTAAACATTTCAGGGCAACGTCGAGTCACGGTTTTAACAGGATAATGCTCGGAAAATATCAGTGGATCATGTACACATTTCTAGGTACGCTTGGAGCATCATTGGTATTACAGTATATATACATGCTCTGGAAACTTATTAACGGAAGAGATAAAAATAAACCTACGGTTTCGGTCGGTTTAATTATATTTCTTATAATAGTCGGTCTCGTTTCTTTAGGTTTTGGAATGCTGCCTTTAAGTATGGGCGTATTAGGAAACATGCAGCCTGTAAAATATCTGTCGCTGGCAGGATTGTTTGTTACCGGTTTTTTAGTTCTCGGCTATTATTTAAAAGACCTGACGCCTAATTTTAAATTTGGGAATATTTCTAAATTTCCTCAAATTTTTTTAATATTAGCTGGATTATGCGTAGCGGTTAACGTTCCCGTCATGGGATATATGAAAATTGCCGCAAGGGGTACAAACAGGATTATTTATCAGACCATGAACCTGAACGGAACCAAATATGTACCGCCGATTGTTTATCCATGGCCGGTTAAAAAAGGGTTTGGTCTTTTACACGATAAGTGCGTTATATGTCATACGTTAAACAGAGTCGAAAGGTATAACGGAAAAGCATACGGGCCTTGGGAACATCTAGTTATTCATCAAATGAAAGATACTAACGGATGCCCTATTACCACTGCCGAGGCGAAAACAGTTATACATTATTTAAATTCGTTAAATATCATAGCCTATAATCAGCATTTAGCAAAAGAACATAAAAAATGGGCTCCTCCTGCATCTTTGCCATGGGGAACTCCGTCTAATGCCGCAAAACCGGCTAAAGCGAAAAAAACAAAAAAAGCCGTTAAGAAATAATTTAACATAAGGCAGTTTTTCTAAGGCATTTGCCGTATTAATATATTTTATATCGTAATAAATGATATAAATGATATAATTATAATACGGTAAATGCCTTTTTATTATTATGGACAAAGAATTTATAAAACAGATTGCAAGAATGAGTTCGCTTGGTTTAAACATAATTATATCGGTTTTAATAGGCGTCTTTATAGGAATAGAAATAGATAAATATCTTAATTTTAAATATCTTTTTCTGATTATATTTTCTGCTTTAGGATTTATAGCAGGAATTTACGAAATATATAAAGCGGTTAAAAGAGAACTTAATGAAAAACCTTAAAAAATCTTTAAAATTTCAGATTATATCGAAAACCTTTATTTACGGCACTGTTATTTCGTTAATAACGTCGCTGATAATAAAGGTGTTTTTAGCTAAAATCGACGGAATTGCGGATATATTTGCAGGATTTATAATTTCATTTTTTTTATTTGTCGATACAACATTATATATTTTTAAAAATATTAAAAAAATTAATTCTTTTAAATTAAACTTAAATCTGATAAAAGACTTGCTCATAATATCGGTTTTTTTTATAATATTAAATAAATTTTTTAAACTTAATTTTGTTTTAATAGCCGTAGGAATTACTATAACCCCTATTTCCGTATCGCTGTTGTGGATTTCTTTCAAACATAACCTTAATTATTGGGCAGAAGAATAAATCTTTTTTAAATAAACTATAATAAATAATAGTAAAAAATATGTTAAAAGCTCCAATATTAATTAACATACAGGGCATACCGGTTTACTGGACTATGACCGTCATAGTTATGGCGGGCTTACTGATAGTTGCATTTATTGCAGGAAGAAGTCTTAAGGTCGTGCCGGGAGGTTTACAGAGCTTTTTTGAGCTTATTTATATAATGACGGAATATTTTTTAAAAGAAATCATAGGTGAAGAAGGAGCGGTATATTTGCCGTTAATTGCATCGTTTTCGGTGTTTATCCTTTTTTCAAATTTAATAGGTTCTATCCCAGGCTTTACTTCGCCTACGGCGACTATAGATACCACTGCGACGCTGGCTTTAATAGTTTTCTTTCTATCTCACGCGGTAGGCATTAAAAAACATAAAGCTAAATACATAAAAAAATTTTTAGGACCTCTTTTAATAATTGCGCCGATAATGATAATAATCGAAATTATGTCGGCATTATCCCGTCCTTTTTCACATGCTCTGCGTTTATTCGCAAATATTTTTGCGGAAGAATTTATGGTTACCGTTTTGCTGTTCCTTCTTCCATGGGCAATTCCGGCAATTATGATGTATATGCAGATATTTACCGATTTAATGCAGGCGTTCGTGTTTTACCTGCTTGCAATTATATATATTGCGCTGTCGTTAGAAGAAGAACATTAGAATTCAATTTATAAAATAAAATTAAATTTTTAAAAATTATAAAATTAAACCGGAGGGTTTTAAATTATGAAATATCTCGTTTTTATTCTTACTTTTTTATCTGTTTCCGTTTACGGCGTAAAATGTTTTGCGGCGAAAGCCATAGCCGCAACTGCGCCCGTTCAGCAGCATGCGGCGAATAATTCCGTATTATTTTCTAAAAGCTTATTTTTTGGCCTTTCTGCGCTTGGCGGAGGGTTGGCTATAGGACTAGGCGTTATCGGCGCAGGCGTAGGCATGGGTAACGCGGTAAGAGGGGCGCTTGAATCAATAGGAAGAAATCCGGGCATGGAAAAAAAATTAATCGTCTGGATGATAACCGGTATGGCTATTATGGAATCATTAGCGCTTTATGCCTTGCTGATTACGTTTATTCTTTTTTATGCAAATCCTTTCAAAGGTATTTTCTTGAAATAGAATAATATTTAGTTTGCGGCATTTTTTCTTTATAAAAAAGGGATTTGCATAACTTCGATTCGTTGAAATTGCGCAAATGTAGTTATATACTAAATAATAGAGGTATATTAAAAAAAAAGAAAAAATGCCGAAAATAAATCTTAATTCTATAAAATTTAAAATTTATTTCCTCTTTATCCTGTCGAATATTATTATTTTTTCGGTAGGAATATTCATAGCCATTCACTATATTGCCTTATACAGCCGGAAATCATTAAAAGAAGAGCTAAAATCGAACTTGATGTCCGTAACTATGGCCTTTTTAAGCGAAAAAAATTATATGCTTGAAAAAGCCAACGAGATTGTAGCTCATAATTTTAATTTCAGATTTATACAAAAAACAGCCGATTCTAAAAAAATATCCAGTATAGTCTTTGTAAAAATAAAAAACGGTAAAATAGATTATATTAAAAAATTTAAATACAAGAAATATTCCGAAAAAGTTAAAGCATCAAGGCAATATTACGGCAAATTGAAAAGAATAATACTTACAAAAAACCGTTACATATTTATGGGCTTCGCCAGAGATAAATCAGACAGGCTCATAAATATTACCGTGATTTATCGTCTGCTGCATAAAAATAACGGTTATTTGATTATTCTAAACAGACACGTCACCAGCGATTATTTAAAAAATATCCGAATAAAAAAACATATACCTTCAAATATCGGTATTTATTACGGTTCCGAAAGGTCTGCTATTTCTTTTGTTAAAAATAATAAATATGAAGGTTTGTCGCAGATGGCAACAAAAAAACAGCTTTTGGTTTTAAAAAAAGGTATAAGCGTTTATACATCGATAAACGTGGACGGCACGCCTTTTTATATATATAACGTACCTATAAAAAATTACGGCGGTAAAATTATAGGGATATTTGGTGTCGGCATAAAGCAATATGCATGGCTCAGGCATCTTTCTAAGCTTTATACGTCTATAATTTTTTTTATAGCGTTATATATTTTAACTATACTGATTTTTGTTTTCATAAGCAAAAGATTTTCAAAACCTTTCTACGATCTTTTGAAAAACATAGAAAGTATAGATCCTAATAATCCTAAAGAATTAGGCCTTGAGGCAAAATATAAAAATAAGGAAAATGAATTTTACGAATTTGCTAAAGCTATAACTGTTTTAAATAATACCATAATTGAAAAACAAAAGGAGAACAACTTTATAATAAAGAAGCTTAGCTTGTTAAACGATTTATCGTATAAGTTATCTATAGTTTTTACCCTTGAATATGCCGTCAAAACTTTTGCGGAAGGTCTTTGTTCAATAAAAAAACCTGGCGGCGGACTACCTGATTCTCTTCATATCAACATGTTCGATACCGTTAATAAAAAAACAGTCACATCTTTGATTTACGACAGAAAAAAAGGTTCGCCGCCGGAGACGGACAATTCCGAAAATGCGGATAAAATTATACTGAAAACCGCAAATATAGAATACGAAGATTATCTGTCGAACTGCAAACTTTTAAAAAATGGAAAAAATAATAATCTGAACGATACCGTAGATAATTGCGAATTTAAAGGTACTGCCGGCAGTTATACGTGTTTTCCGTTAAAAATAAGCGATGAAATTGCCGGCACTATTTCTATAGATTCCGAAGATAAGCATTTCTTTACCCAAGAAATTATCGACTTGATAAAAGAGATAATAAACATAGCGTCTCCGGTTTTTGCTAAGCTGATATTAATAGAGACGAACAGGGAGCTTGCGCTTACCGATTCTTTAACTGGCATACATAACAGAAGATTTATGTACGAGTTCGTAAAAAGAGAAATAGTCAGGGCTGCAAGAAATTCGACGAATCTTTCCTGCGCTATATTGGACATCGATAAGTTTAAAAATATAAACGATAATTACGGACACAATATAGGGGACGCAATGCTGGTCGAATTTACCAACGATTTAAAAAGCGTTTTACTCAGAAAACAGGACATAATAACAAGATACGGCGGGGATGAGTTCGTAGTAGTTTTACCGGATACAAGTAAAGAAAAAGCTATGAATTTAATGGAAAAATTAAGGGTTTATATAGAAAATAAAATTTATACTCCGAAAGAAAATTTAAATTTGAATATTACCATATCCGTAGGAGTTTCGGATATAAAACAGTTGCTATCCGATAAAAATATAGAAATAGCCGGAAAAAATAACGATCCGGACGAAATGTTAAGCAGTCTGCTAAAAATTGCAGACGATAATTTATATAAGGCAAAAGATTTCGGAAGGAATAAAGTAGAGGGATAAAAACTTTGTTGAAATAATTATATAAAGTTTGGTAATATATAATAATGGAAAAAAACATAGAAATTATAAATACTATAAATAAAATCTTTGAAGAAGCAAAAATATCTTTGGATTCCGCCAAGGATTTAAATGAATTAGACGGCATCTTTAAGGCTTTTATGGGAAAAAAAGGCAAGCTGACGGAGATTTTACATAATATCGGTTCATATTCTATAGAAGAAAAAAAAATTATAGGAAAAAAATCGAATGAAGTCAAAAACGAGATAGAAGCAATTTATAATACAAAAAAAATAGAACTTTTTTCAGGAGAAAATAAAAAATTTTTCGACGAATATAAAATAGACCTTACAATACCCGGAAAACAGATAGAAAGATTTCATAAACACCCGATAACTGCTGTACTGGAAGAAGCGGCCGATTTTTTTACGTCTATGGGTTTCCAAATAGTCGAAGGCCCTGAAATAGAAACTACTTATTATAATTTCGATGCGTTAAATATTCCGGCGGATCATCCCGCAAGAGACGTATGGGATACTTTTTATCTGCTGAACGGTTTGGTGCCGAGAACGCACACGTCCAGCGTTCAAGCTCGAACCCTCGAAAAAAAAGAACTGCCCTTAAGGATAATTGCGCCGGGCAGATGTTACAGATATGAAGCCGTGGATGCGACGCACCTTTTTATGTTTAATCAAATGGAAGGCCTTTTCGTAGATAAAAACGTTAAACTTTCGGATTTAAAAGGAATATTGGAAGAGACAGTAAAACACCTTCTCGGCGCAAGAAAAACACGTTTCAGGCCTGCTTTTTATCCTTTTGTTGAACCGGGTTTAGATCTTGATATAGAATGCGTATTCTGCGGCGGAAGAGGATGCGGAGTCTGTAAAAATACCGGCTGGATAGAAGTAATTCCATGCGGAATGGTGCATCCCAACGTTTTTAAATATGCAGGCATAGACCCGCAAGAATATAAAGGTTTTGCCTTTGGAATGGGATTCGACAGAATAGTTATGCTTAAATACAATATCAACGATTTGCGGCTTTTATATCAGGGCAGCCTCGATATCTTAAACCAGTTTTAACGTTTTAAAAAATCAGAAATTTCTCCCGAATAAGTTATATAAAGTTTTTCTTTAGCTCTTGAAGCGGCAACGTAAAAAAGCCTTACCTCGTCGTCGATGAATATATCCGTTAGTTTAAACGTATGAGCTGTTTTAAAAAAATTTAAGAAAGGATGAATTTTAAAATCGGACGGTCTGTTATCTTTTTTCAAATAAGCTTTTTTTAAAATGGATATAAATACTACGTCATACTCCAAACCTTTGCCTGCATGTATGGTCGATACCGAGCAAAAATCGGTTAAATTAGGAATAGCCAGAAATTTAGATTTTTCCTTTTTTGTTCTTACTAAAACAGCAGTTTTCTTTCCGCTTTTAAAATAATTCGCCGCTTTTTTTTCTATAAATTTTTCTTCTTCGCTTTTATTTTTAAAATCTATAATATCGACTGCCCCGTCATATATCATATTCTTTGTTGCAATTATTTTTTTTGGATATCTGAATTTTATGTTATTCAATATTGAATTGCAAAATTCTACTATAGTCCGGTTTGACCTGTAATTATTCTGAAAAACGAACACCTTGCCTGAAGGGAAAAACAGGTCGAACGACAGAATATTAAATAAATCTCCTCCGTTAAATCCATATATCGACTGGTCGTCGTCTCCGGCATACATAACTTTACCCTTGCACGCGTCTATTTTTTTTATTAAATAATCGCTCAAAAAATCTAAATCCTGATATTCATCGACTAATATATATTTAAATCTTGACGATATTTCGCTTACTATGGAATCGTTTTGAAAAAGTTTTACTATATTTAAAATAATTTCATCGTAAGTTATAGATAATTCATTAGTGCATTTATTATTCGACGAGGACTCTCCAATTTTTCCATCTGAAACCGAAGGAGCAGATTGATATCCAAGTTCGCTATAAAATTCTTTTATTATCGAATAGAAAAAACTGTGGTAAGTTGAAATATTTAAAATCCTATTGTTTATAAATGCGCCATATTCGTTAATATTTAATTTTTTTGCTATCCTGTTTTTTATTTCGGTTACGGCGTTATTGGTAAAAGTCAGAACAAGTATCGAATCTGCGGAAAAAAAATTTAATAAATATAAGAATTTATCGACTATTACTTTAGTTTTACCCGCTCCTGCGCCTGCTATTATAAGAAGTGCCGTATTTGTTTCTTTTATCGATATTTTTTGAATTTTGCTTAGTTCCAAATTTTGCGTCCTTTTTTCGGTAGCCCCTCCGATTCTTTTTAAAACCGTTTTTTCTTTAAAATTTTTTGCGGTATTTAAAAATATTTTAATTTTATCGAACAGCTCTTTTTGGTAAAAGTGCATGTCTAATAAATTTGTATTTAGATTAATTTCATTTTGAGAAATAGATTCCGCCGCTTGTCCGGTCGCCTGTATATTTTTGTGCGGCGGCGTTATATTAATACTCACGGCGAATTTTTCAGAATTTAAAAAAAATAAATTTGTATTATTAATTTTAGGATTAAAACGTATAGTTTTCATTTTATTGATAAACAAGTCAATAGATTCCGTGTATCCGCCGTGTTTTGACGAAGCTAAAATTCTTGTTTTTAAAAGCATTTTTAAACGCGATTTGTAAATATCGATTATTAAATTTTCGTAATAATTTTTTTCGATTAGCATGTTGTCATATAAACTTGTTAAATCGTTAGCGCCGTTAAAAGTCGTTTCCGTCGTTATGCCTAAAATAATGTCGTTATTTAGCGCAAAGTCGCAGACGGCGTTCAATAAGACGGCGTCAGAAAGCGAATTCAATGTTATAGCGCTTAAAAAAACCGCTTGTGCCGATAAAACGTTTTTAATATTTTTAAAAGGAAAACTTAAAGGGGATTCAATTGCGCCGTCTATATTAAAATTTTTTTTTAAATCTTCAAAAGTAAAAAATTTGCATTTTACGTTTAAATCTTCGATTTTTTTAATAAAATGGCTGCATTCATTGTCGGAAGAAAGCAGTATCCCTATAGAGTTAGATATATTAAAATTGAAATTTTTAAGATAAAGATTTATCATATTAAATTGTCGATTTATTAACGATTTAATTTTATAAAATCAATGGCAAAGTTTATTAATAATAATAATATTGATAATGCTTCAAAATAATATGAATATAAAAATAGGCGGCAACGGAGAATATTTTTATTTAGATTATTATATTCCGGAAAATAAAAAATATCTCTTTGGCAAGCGCAGGTTACCTTCAAGCGTAAAATATTCCGATTTAATTTTAAAATATAAAAAGGGCGATTATAAGGCCGTAGCTTTTTTTATAAAAATATTGAACAATATTATATATAATTATTTTTATTTTTACGATTTAATACTTCCGGTTCCGCCGAGCAATTCATATTTGGACGTTTATCCTAATTCTCAGGTATGCATGTATCTTTCGGCGCTGGGAACTATTTCTACTTACGAAAAGGCTTTAGTATGCACTAAAGGTCACAAACCAGGGCATATCGAGAATAATATAGAATTGAAAAAAAAGGACTTAAATAATATATCGTTTGAGTATAAGTATAATTATAAATCAAAAAAAATAATAATTTTCGACGACATTATAACTACGGGAACTACTTTTAATATTATAAAAAACGCATTATTAAAAGAGGGGGCAAGCGCTGTAACAGGAATATTTCTCGGTAAAACGCCCAAGGAAGAAGATATTATAAATTTTGCGGGCGGGGATATTTAATGGACGATATTATATGCACTTTAGCGCTTAAAAAAATAAAGGGCCTGCAGAACAGGCATATAATTTTTTTAATTAATGCATTCGGCAGTCCATGCGAAATTTTTAACGCCGATAAGTCCGATTTTATTAAAACAGGTTTAAAAATAGATTACGTTAAGATATTAATAAATCAAAGAGTTATAAAGACGGCTTTTTTCGATGCCATAAAAGAAATTGACGAGGCTTCTAAAAACGGCGTTAAAATAATAACTTTTAATTCTTCTTTATATCCGGCAAATTTACGCAAAATTAAAAATAAGCCTTTAATTCTTTATTATAAAGGGACATTAAAAGAGGACTTAAAAATAGCGGCCGCCGTCGTAGGGCAGAGAAAACCGCCGGAATATGCGGTTAAACTTGCAGAGGATATAACCTCGGAACTATGTTCTTCAGGTTATGCTATAATAAGCGGACTTGCATTAGGGATAGATTCGGCGGCTCACAGGACTGTATTAAAGAACAACGGATATACTATAGCCTTTCTTGGTTCAGGACTTCTTTCCCCGGTATATCCCCCCGAGAATAGGGATTTGTATAATGAAATAATATTAAATGGGGGAGCGCTGGTTTCGGAACTTTCGCCGCACGAACCTATATCTTCCAAAAATTTAGTGGCAAGGGACAGACTGCAGAGCGGTTCTTCGCTTGGAACTTTTGCGTTATCTTCGCCTATAAAAAGCGGAACTATGAAAACTTGCGGTTTTTCTATTAAACAAAAACGTCCGGTTTTTATTCCGGAGTACAACTTAAATTTAATGAATTCTTACGAAAATGAAGGATTGAAATCCCTTTACGGACAAGTCGGGGTTTTTGGAGTAAAGTTACGTGGAGATTTTATTCCGGATTTAGGCGCGTCTTTAGAAGAAATGCATGACGTCCATAATAAACTTTACGCGGAAAAGTTTGCCGAAGACGACCGCCTGACACAGCCAGGTCTGTTTGACATTATATAGATACGGTGCCAGAATTCAATTCTGTCCCCGTCACAAATCGGAAGTGCCAGAATTCAATTCTGGCACCGTCACAAATCGGAAGTGCCAGAATTCAATTCTGGCACCGTCACAAATTGGAAGTGCCAGAATTCAATTCCGTATCCGTAATAAAACGGAAAAGATAAAAGAAACTTTAATCCTGCAATAGAGCGGCAAAAATCTCTTGAATATGTTATAATGACTATAAAATATCTAAGAAAAAGGTGTCAGATTTTATTTTACGCGTACTAAAATAAACAATTAAAGATAAAAAATTTTGCGTAAAATTAATCTGACACCTTTTTCATAAAATAATCGGAGGAATTAAAATTGAAAGTAAGCTTGAACTGGCTTAGAGAATTTGTTTATTTTAAAACGGAGCCCGAAAAAGTAGCCTCTCTTTTAAACGGCAGAACTATGGAAGTAGAAAAAATATTTCCTTATTATTCGCAAAAAAAGTCGTTTCAAAATATCGTACTCGGTGAAATAAAAAGTATTGCGCCGCATCCTTCCAACGATAAGTTCGGCATAGCCGAAGTTTACGCAGGAGAAACCTTAGGAGTTAAAAGGATAGTGTTTACCAAAGAGGGACTAAACGTAAAAGTTGGAGACAAACCTCTTATAGCTACAAAAGGCACCGTATTCGACCACGGATTAAAAATTAGGGATAAGGCTATATTCGGCGTGGTTTCCGAAGCCGCTTTCTGTTCTGAAAAAGATTTGGGACTCCAGTTAAATATAGATTCGATAGCAGAATTTCCTTTTTTAAAAACAGGTATGTCTGCATTCGATATTTTTGAACTTGACGATACGGTTTTAGAATTCGATCTTGAGCCAAACAGACCGGATCTTTTTGGAATTATGGGATTTGCGTATGAGTTAGCGGCAATATTAGATAAAAAGATACTTTTACCTGAAATATACGAGGGCGTTAATATAAACGCCGGCGAAAAATATGTTTCCGATAGAAATGAATTAAGCGTTAATATAGCTGAAGAAGAAATAGCGCCGTCTTATATAGCGGTAAAAATATCTGGTTTAAAAATAAAAGAATCGGATTTGCATATTAAAAATAAGCTTATGAAAAGCGGCATAAGGCCGATTAATAATATAGTCGATTTAACTAATATCGTAATGATGGAAACTTCACAGCCGCTGCATGCATTCGATGCTTCAAAACTTGACGGAAACGCAATTAACGTGCGATTTGCGTTAAAAGGAGAAACCGCCGTTACTTTAGACGGAAAAGAAAGAAAATTATCGGATGGAGATATAGTTATAGCCGATAAAAATAAAATTATCGCTATAGCAGGAATAATGGGTTCCGCAAATAGCGAAATAGACAACGACACTGCAGATATTATCGTAGAATCGGCTAATTTCAATATGTCTAGAATAAGAAAGACTTCAAGGACGCTTTCTTTAAGGACGGATGCCTCGACGCGCTTCGAAAAAGGGATAAGCCCCGCTTTAAGCATATATGCTATTAAACGTTTTCTGCAACTTCTTCGCAAATATGAAGGCGATATCGAAATCAAATGCTATGCTTACGATATAAAGGATGATAAAACCTCTAAAATTTATGAAATAGACCTTAGCGTTTTATCGGAATTTTCTGGTGATTCGGCAGTAAATAAAAAAGCTCAAACCGTTTTGTCTAACTTGGGGTATCGCGTCGAACCTTCTGTTGAAGAAAATAAGGCTCTTAAAGTTTCCCCGCCCTATTTCAGGATGGATATCGGCGAAACCGTAAATATATACGAAGATGTATTAAGAATATATGGTTACGATAATATAAAGTCGTCTATGCCTTTGGGCTTACTTGCTCCTCCGTTAAAAAACGCAAATTTCGAAACATACAGGCTTTACAGAAATTTATTAAGATATGCCGGATTTACCGAGATAATTTCGCCGTCTCTTACCGGCGAAAAAGAAATAAATATATCGGTTACGAATTCTTCCATAGGCAGAAATTCGGTTTTAGAGCTTAAAAATTATATTTCCGCAGATTATGCTTTTTTCAGGATAAATCTTATACCCGATATTTTAAGGTCGGTTCAGCAAAATTACAGAAAATATAAAAATATTAAAATTTTTGAAATAGGAAAAGCTTATATAGGAGAAAATACCGACGGTATGCCGGTTAACGAAAAAAACGTTTTATGCGGATGCTTCTGTACCGGCATTAAGAGTTCGAGCCGCGATACTGAATTTTATACAGGAAAAGGCGTCGTCGAATTTTTACTTAAAGAATCCGGAATAAAAAAATTTTCGTTCGATAAAACACAGGATGCAAGTTTTTATAACGAAAATGCATCTTTGGAAATTACCGCCGGCAAAGCTAAAGTCGGAATTTTCGGCGAAATTAAGAAAGAAATATTAGACGAATTTAAAATAGAAAGCAAGGTTTTTGCATTCGAGTTTGATTTAGACCATATTAAAGAATATATCTCGAATAAAAAAACTTTCATACCGCCTAACAGATATCCTGAAATTGAACAGGATATTTCTATAGTATGCGATAAAAACATTCAGTATGCTTCTATAGAAAAAGTCATTAAAGGATATTCGGCATTAATTAAAAACGTCAGGCTTGAAGATGTTTATACCGGCAAACAGATAGATGAAGGCAAAATATCTTTTCTTATAAGATACGACGCTATTGCCGACGATAGAACGCTTACTATGGATGAAGTCAATGAATTAAGAGACGGCTTGATTAAAGAACTTAATAACCGTTTCGGTATAACTTTAAGAAGGTAAAAAAACAAAAGAAAAAGGTGTCAGATTAATTTTCCGCAATGAACTTTATGTGTTAATTGACTTCTTAAAAGCGGAAAATAAAATCTGACACCTTTTTCTAACACCTTTTTCTTATTGGCAAATTTAGGAAAAACCCAAAATTGCCGATAGAAATATTTAAAACTGTTTCGGTATATTATAAATTCTGCATAAACGGCGTGCGCTTATATCTGCTTACGCAGGAATGACACCTGTTAGGTGAAAAGTTAAATTCCTTAATTGTCATTCCCGCGCAGGCGGGAATCCAGAAAAATAATTTTCTATTGGCAATTTTAGGAAAAATTAAAAAATTGCATTTTTGATGAAAAAAAAATATAATAAAATTTATGAAAATGTTAAATTTTTTAAAAATTTAAATAATTTTAAATAAACCATATAATAAAAATAAAACATGTTTGATAGCATAGCGTTAGATATATTGGCATTTTTAATAGTAATAAGCATTATAGTTCTTATCCACGAGTTTGGACACTTTATAGTAGCGAAAAAATTAGGCGTAAAAGTCGAGAAGTTTTCCTTGGGTTTTGGGCCTAAAATTTTCGGCAGGCAGTTAGGAGAAACGGAATACCTTGTTTCGGCGCTTCCTCTCGGCGGATACGTTAAACTTACAGGAGAAGACCCGTCCGAGGAATTGCCTCCCGAAGACAGAGAACGTTCATACAGTAATCTGTCGCCGTATAAAAAGTTTCTTATAATATTTTGCGGACCGTTTTTTAATTTTATTTTAGCGGCTATCATATTTACTATCATTTTTATGTCAGGAAGGCCAGTTTTAAAACCTATTATAGGCGGTCTTTTGAAAGGCAAACCGGCAATAAAGGCAGGACTTAAAAAAGGCGAAATTATTACAAGCGTTAACGGAATAAAGGTTCATTCTTGGGCAGGTTTAGCAGAAAACATAGAAAAATACGGAAAAAAAACTTTAAAGCTTGGAGTGGAAGAAAAAATAGGAAGTAAAATTATAAATTCTTTCGTATCCGTTAAACCGCAGTTAATAGCAGGCTTTAATATATATAAGCAAAAAATAAAAAGATATATAATAGGAATAACCCCTTCAAATTCAAAAAATGCTGTTTTTTATAGATACACCGGTATCCTAGATTCTTTTTATTCGGCATTAAAAGAGATATGGTTTATTATTTATATTACTATAGTCAGTCTTTTTTATCTGATAACGGGAAAACTTCCCGCAAGCGATTTAGGAGGACCTATAATGATAGCTCAGCTTTCCGGGCGGGCAGCCAGTTTAGGTATTTCCGATTTCTTTTATTTTGTAGCATTCATAAGCGTTAATATAGGCCTTGTAAACCTTTTTCCTATTCCCGCGTTGGATGGAGGACATCTGTTATTTTCGATAATAGAAATGGTAAAGAGAAGTCCGTTAAGCGTTAAGTTTCAAGAAACTGCGGTTAAAATAGGTTTTGCGTTTTTAATATTGCTGCTTCTGTTCGTTTCTTACAACGATATATTACGCTCTATAAAAACTTAAATTTTTATATGTTTTTATCTATGGACAGCTCCAACGGTTATTCCAACCTGTTGGCAGCCGATGAAAATTTTAATATTCTTTCAGAATCGATATCGGATTTTCATGAAAAACATTCCGTTCTTATTTTTAAGCAGTTAGATGAAATAGTATACAAGGCCGGTATAAAATTAACGGATTTAAAAGGAATAGCCGTTATTCTGGGACCCGGTTCTTATACCGGTATCAGGGTTTCTTTGACGATAGCGAAAACGCTGTCTTATGTGCTTAAAACGGCGGTAGTCGGACTTGGGAGTTTATCTGTTTGCGCATACAGAGCAGCTAAAGAAAACTCCGGATTAGAAAAAATTATTGCGGTTTGCTATGCATCGAAAGACCGTTACTATGTTTCCGAATTTTCTTCGGCGACTAAATATTTTGAAGGACAAATTAAAACCGATCTTTTAAATTTAGAAGAAATACGCCTTTTTTTAAACTCTATGGAAGATAAACCGCTTTTGACGTATGGTTTTAACAATGAAAGCGATTGTTCGTTTATAGAAGATAAATTAAAAAAAGCGGTTTCAGGCTTATTATTTTTAGACCTTAAAGATACGCCTTATTTTGCTGCTAAATATACCATAGAAAGGTATAAAATAAACGGAGATAATATTTTCAACGAACAATACTCCGAAGAGCTTTCTCCTTATTATGTTTACGGCAACGGTCCTTTTTAAAGGTTTTATAGTTTTATAAATATAAATAAATCCGCAGGAGGTGTAATTATTATGCAATTTTTGGATGAAACGGAAAGAAAAACGGCTGAAATTTTAGCCGAAAAAGACGAGAATTTCAAGAAGATTTATAAAGAACATATAGAAATTGGAAAGGCTTTGGATAAATTCAGCACCAAGCCTTTTTTAACCCCTGAAGAACAAAAAACCATAAAAGAGTTAAAGTTAAAAAAATTAAACGGCAACGATATTATGAAAAAGATTATTAAAGAAAAAATTGCCGGAGTAGGATAAATAAAAAATTAATCAATATAAAATAAAAATAAAATAATTCTTAAGGATATACATTATGAGAAGCGATAATATTAAGGAAGGGATTGACAGGACTCCGCACAGGTCACTGCTATATGCAACAGGAATGACTAAATCCGATATGAAAAAACCTTTCATAGGTATAGCGTCAAGTTTTACCGATTTAATTCCCGGACATGTAGGAATAAGAGACCTTGAAAGGGCGGCTGAAAACGGCGTTTACAGCAACGGCGGACGCCCTTTCGTATTTGGAATCCCTGGTATTTGCGACGGCGTAGCTATGGGGCACAGGGGTATGCACTATTCGCTTCCTTCAAGGGAACTTATTGCGGATATGATAGAAACTATTGCAGAAGCGCACAGTCTTGACGGACTTATACTGCTTACCAACTGCGATAAAATAACGCCGGGTATGCTTATGGCGTCTTTACGCCTTAATATTCCGGCTATCGTCGTTACCGCAGGCCCAATGCTTTCAGGACACTATCACGGGAACAGACTTTCTTTCGTCCGCGATACTTTTGAGGCGGTAGCAAAGTTCAGAATAAACGAAATTACGGAAAAAGAGCTTAACGACCTTGAAATGTGCGCATGCCCCGGGCAGGGTTCATGTCAGGGTCTTTACACGGCTAATACAATGGCTTGCATGACCGAAGTTCTTGGAATGTCCCTGCCTGGCGCCGGTACTGCGCTTGCAGGTTCCGCTATCAAAAAAAGGATAGCTTTTGAGAGCGGCGCAAGGGTAGTCGATTTGATTAGAAACCAAATCCTGCCGAGAAATATAGTAACTGTAGATTCTTTTAAAAATGCTATTGCAGTAGATATGGCGCTGGGCGGTTCTTCCAACTCGGTGCTTCACCTTCTTGCCATAGCAAATGAAGCGGGAATTAAACTTGACTTGAGGCTTTTCGACGAAATTTCTAAAAATACGCCTCAGCTTACAAGTTTAAGGCCTGCAGGAGAATATTTCCTCGAAGACCTCGATTTTGCAGGAGGCATCCCATCCCTTTTGTATGAACTTAAAGATTTTATAAACACTAAATCTATGAACGTAAGCGGCAAATCTATAGGCGAAATAATATCTAACGTTAATTACGTGAATAACGAAGTTATAAGAAAAGCAGATAATCCTTACCGCAAAGAAGGCGGTATAGCCGTTTTATTTGGGAATTTAGCGCCTAACGGAGCTATTATTAAATCCAGCGGCGTAACCTCTTCAATGATGAAGTTTAAAGGAACGGCGGTCGTTTTCGACAGCGAAGAATCCGCTATGGAAAATATTTCTAAAGGAAAAGTCAAAGAAGGAGACATCGTAGTTATAAGATTTGAAGGCCCAAAAGGAGGACCAGGAATGCGTGAAATGCTTGCTCCTACTTCTCAAATAGTCGGAATGGGACTCGGCGAAAAAGTAGCTCTTATTACCGACGGCAGATTTTCCGGCGGAACGAGAGGTCCATGCGTCGGACACGTATCTCCGGAGGCTCAAGAAGGAGGACCTATAGCCTTGGTAAAAAACGGCGATAAAATAGAAATAGATATTCCCAATAGAAAATTGAGCATAGATGTTTCAGAAGCCGAATTAATCGAAAGAAAAAAACAATTTACAAAAAAACCTAAAAAAATAGACTACGGTTATCTATCTAGATACTCCGAAATAGTATCTTCGGCTGACGAAGGAGCAATAGTAAACAGAAATATAAGGAAATAACCATGAATCATAAAGTAAATAATAATACAAAGAAAAATTTAATGACCGGTTCAAAGATAATTATCGAAAGTCTTATAAATGAAGGCGTAGATACGATATTCGGTTATCCAGGCGGCGCAGTTTTAAATATTTATGATGAACTATTAAATTACAAAGATAAAATTAAGCATGTGCTGGTAAGACATGAGCAGGGGGCAGCCCACGCCGCAGACGGTTATGCCAGGGCATCCGGCAAAGTAGGAGTAGTTTTGGTTACGTCAGGTCCGGGCGCTACTAATACTATAACCGGTATTGCAACCGCTAATATGGATTCAGTGCCTATGGTTATTATTACCGGCCAGGTGCCTACAAATCTTATAGGCAACGATGCTTTTCAGGAAGCCGATACCGTAGGTATAACCAGACCGTGCACTAAGCATAATTATTTGGTTAAGGATATAAAAGACCTTGCAAGAACCATTAAAGAGGCTTTTTATATAGCTTCTACCGGAAGACCGGGACCCGTATTAATAGATATACCTAAAGATATTACTTCTAGCGTGTATGAGTTTGATTATCCTGAAACCGTTCAACTGCATGGATATAATCCTACCTATTTTGGACACCATATACAGATCGCAAAACTTGCTTCAGAAATTTTAAAAGCCAAAAAACCTTTGCTGTATATAGGAGGCGGGGTAATAAGCTCCAATGCTTCCACGGAACTTTTTGAACTGGCTGAATTGCTTGACCTCCCAATAACTTCGACTTTGATGGGTCTTGGCGGATTTCCGTCATGTCATCCTCTTTTTTTCGGCATGTTAGGCATGCATGGTACCTATCCCT
Source organism: Candidatus Acidulodesulfobacterium acidiphilum (assembly GCA_008534395.1). Classification (NCBI taxonomy): domain Bacteria; phylum Candidatus Acidulodesulfobacteriota; order Candidatus Acidulidesulfobacterales; family Candidatus Acidulidesulfobacteraceae; genus Candidatus Acidulidesulfobacterium; species Candidatus Acidulidesulfobacterium acidiphilum. The sequence continues at coordinate 66,133 of SHMQ01000009.1, read as the reverse complement.
CAAATATGGCAATATCTAATGCCGATTTTATAGTTGCCGTAGGAGCTAGATTTGACGACAGGGTTACGGGAAAAGTAGAAGAATTCGGTAAAAATGCTAAGTTTGCACATATAGACATAGATCCGTCTTCTATAGGAAAGAACGTAAAAATAGAAATACCCGTTGTGGGCGACGTTAAGTCCGTTTTAAGCAGCCTTCTTGAAGTTTTACATGGCAGAAACGAAGAAATATCGGCAGCAAAATATGAAAGATTGGGCTGGCTCGAAGAAATAAACGCATGGAAATACGAACATCCGCTTACTTATAAAATGAACGACGTAATTAAGCCTCAGTATGTAATTGAAAAAATTTATGAACTTACCGGAGGAGATGCAATCATAGCTACGGAAGTGGGTCAAAGCCAGATGTGGACCGCGCAATTTTATAAATTTAAAAATGCCAGGACTTTATTGACATCCGGCGGTCTTGGAACTATGGGTTTCGGATTTCCGGCTGCTATCGGCGCGCAGATAGCCCATCCTGATAAAATCGTTTTCGATATAGCCGGCGACGGAAGCATTCAGATGAATATTCAAGAACTTGCAACGGCGGTGCAGTATAATCTGCCGGTCAAAATAGCTATAATAAATAATAATTTTCTAGGCATGATAAGACAGTGGCAGGAACTGTTTTATCATAAAAGATATTCATTTTCGGAAATGAACGTTAATCCGGATTTCGTAAAACTTGCCGAAGCATACGGAGCTGTTGGTTTAAGGGCTAAAGATCCGGATGACGTAGTTCCAGTAATAGAAAAGGCGCTGTCTATAAAAAAACCCGTAATAATGGATTTTATAGTCGACAGAGAAGAAAGCGTATATCCGATGGTTGCGCCTGGTTCGCCTATTACAGGTATGCTTTTGGTTTAATTTCGACATAAGTAAAATATTGAAAAGGTGTCAGACTTTATTTTCCGCATATGCAAAAATGAATTAATATGAAAAGTTTCTTGGAAAAATTAATCTGACGCCTTTTCCGAATAAATACATAAAAAAATAAATTAATACTATATAAGAGTATAACTATGGAAAAAACACATATTCTTTCTATTACAGTGGAAAACGAATCCGGCGTGCTTACCAGGGTGGCCGGACTTTTTTCGGCAAGAGGGTTTAATATCGACAGTATATGCGTAGCAAAAACTTTAGAAAAAAACGAGTCCAAAATGATAATAGCAACGTCGGGAGATGCGCAAATTTTGGAACAGATAGTTAAACAGCTTAACAGGCTTATTAACGTAATTAAAGTTCAGGAATTTACGGACGACGATTCCGTTTTAAGGCAGACCGTTCTGGTTAAAGTTAACGCTGATGAAACGACGAAAGGAGATATTTTCAGAATAAAAGAAATATTTAACGGCAGGATTATAGACGTTTCAAGAAATCATTACACTCTTGAAGTGACAGGTTCGGAAAAGAAGATCGATTCTTTTATCGACATTTTAAGGCCTTTAGGCATCAAAGACATAGTTAAAACCGGTATAATAGCTTTAGCCAGCGCTAAAAAAATAATATAAATTAATAAAAAAAATAATAAAAATCGATTGAGGGCTAAATACCGCCGTCTCTCTAAATAAAGGAGGATTTAATGAATATTTATTACGAAAAAGATGCCGATTTAAGATTAATTCAATCAAAAACAGTAGCTATAATAGGTTACGGTTCTCAGGGGCATGCTCATGCATTAAATTTAAAAGATTCCGGAGTGAAGGTAATTGTAGGTTTAAGACCGGAAGGCAACTCTTTTTCAAAAGCTAAAAATGCAGGTTTTGAAGTATATCCCGTTAAAGAAGCTGCCGAAAAAGCCGACGTTATTATGGTTTTGCTTCCGGACGAAATTCACGGAGAAGTATATAAAAACGATATAGAGCCAGGTTTAAAAGCCGATAAATATCTTGTTTTCGCTCACGGCTTCAGCATTCATTTCGGACAAATAGTTCCTCCTAAAGAAGTTAATGTTTTTATGGCTGCCCCTAAAGGCCCCGGGCATCTCGTGCGCCACGAATTTGAAAAAGGCGGCGGCGTACCTGATTTAATAGCCGTTTATAACGATTATACAGGCAATACTAAAAATATGGCGTTGTCTTATGCAGCTGCAATAGGCGGCGGCAAAGCCGGTATATTAGAATCTACGTTCAGGGAAGAAACGGAAACCGACCTTTTTGGAGAACAGGCTGTTCTTTGCGGCGGTTTATCGGCTCTTATGACTGCCGGATTTGAAACTCTCGTGGAAGCCGGATATCAGGAAGAAAGCGCATATTTTGAATGCATACACGAAATGAAGCTTATAGTAGATCTTATATATGAAGGCGGAATATCAAATATGAGATATTCGATAAGCAACACGGCTCAATACGGAGACCTAACCAGGGGTCCTAGAATAGTGGACGAAAGAGTCAAGCAGGAAATGAAAAGAGTTCTGGAAGAGATTAGAAACGGAAAATTCGCTACCGAATGGATGCTTGAAAACAAAGCCAATAAGCCTTCGTTTAACGCTATGACTAGAAACGGCGAAGAGCATCAGCTTGAAAGAGTCGGAAGCAGATTGAGGTCGTTAATGCCGTGGATAACAAAAAATAAAATAGTCGATAAATCTAAAAATTAAAACATAAATTTTGACATCGGGGCAGACTCATATATCTGCCCCAATATTAAAAAAATGAAATATATAGCGAAAGAGGGCATTCAGTTTATAGCAGCCGCATTTATCTGTTCGCTACTTTTTTTAATTCTGGGCTTTTATGCAAAAAATATAATTTTGGAATATGTATATTTTTCGATGTTTGCGCTTTTAGTCCTTTTCTTTTTTTTCTGTATATATTTTTTCAGGGATCCTGAACGAAAGCCCGATTCTGTTTTAAAAGAAGACGAAATAGTTTCTCCCGCCGACGGTAAAATTATATTTTTGCAGAGAGTTTTTGACGAAAGGTTTTTAAAAGGAGAAGTTTTTAAAATTAGCATTTTTATGTCTCTTTTTAATGTACACGTCAACAGGATTCCGTTCGGCGGAATAGTAGAAAAAGTAATTTATAATAAGGGCAGATTTTTTTCCGCAAATTTAGATAAGGCATCTTCCGAAAACGAGTTTAATGCGGTAATTTTAAATGCGGGCGGAGTTTTAAAAGAAAAAAATAAAAAAATAGCTTTTGTTCAGATAGCGGGACTTATAGCAAGGCGCATAGTTTGCAAAATTAAGCAAGGAGATGCCGTAAAGTCCGGCGAAAGATTCGGCTTAATTAAGTTCGGCTCCAGATTAGATATATATCTGCCTGCAGGTTTTACTCCTTACGTCGAAATAGGCGGTACAGTTTTTTCTGGCAAAACCATACTTGGAAAAATAAATGATAGCGTCTAATAAACAAAAAAAGAATTATTCTCCGATAAAAACCGCCCTAAATACTAATGAGTTATACAAAAACAGTATGACAAAAGGCGTTTTTCTTTTACCTAATCTAATAACCAGCCTTTCGCTTTTGTCCGGTTTTTATTCGATAATTAATTCAATAGACGGCAGATATTGGATAGCCGGATGGCTTATAATAGCGTCTATATTTTTCGACGGAATAGACGGCAAGGTAGCACGGCTGACTAATACAAGCTCTAAATTTGGGATAGAATATGATTCGCTATCCGATTTAATTGCTTTCGGAGCTGCTCCGTCCGTTCTGCTGTTCAAATGGTTTTTTATGGATATGGGGAGAATAGGATGGGCGGTTGTGTTCGTATATCTTCTAGGGGCGACGTTGAGGCTGGCAAGATTTAACGTGCAGGTCAACTCGGTCGAATATAAAAAGTTTACGGGGCTTCCGTCTCCTGCGGCTGCAGGAACCATAGTTTCTACGCTTTTTTTTATTACTAAATTTTCGATACGCACTTTGTTTACAACCAAAATTATGCTTGTTCTTACCGTAATAGTAGGACTGCTGATGATAAGCAACATTGGATACTTTGCCATGAAAGATTTTTCGGTTTTTAAACGCAGGGCTTTCGAGTTTTTGATACTTATATTATTTATTTTAATAATTATTATAATAAAGCCTGTCGAATCTATTTTTACTATTTTCATACTATATTCATTTATTTCTCCGCTATTGTATTTTTATTTCGTTAATGTTAAGATAAAAAAGATTAATAAAGAAATTAAATAGGCTTTTGCGGGAGGATTTTAATGGGCGGCGATGCTTTTAAAAAAATAAAAATATTCGATACTACCCTTAGGGACGGCGAGCAGTCTCCCGGCGCCAGCATGAATATAGACGAAAAGCTAAACTTGGCGAGACAGTTGGCAAGGCTCGGCGTGGATGTCATAGAAGCCGGTTTTCCTATTGCCTCCGAGGGCGATTTTGAAGCCGTCAGCGCTATAGCTCAAGAGATAAAAGGCATTGAAATAGCCGGTCTTGCAAGGGCAAACGAAAAAGATATATACAGGGCGTATTCTGCGGTAAAACATGCAGAAAAACCGGTTATACATACATTTATTGCTACTTCTGACGTACATCTTAAATACAAGCTTAAAATGACTCGCGATGAATTATACGAGCGCGCAGTCAATATGGTAAAATACGCAAAATCGTTCATAGAAAATGTAGAATTTTCTGCCGAAGACGCTTCCAGATCCGATTTAGATTTTTTATGCAAAGTAATTAAAGGAGTTATAGACGCAGGCGCAACTACCGTTAATATTCCGGATACGGTAGGATATGCGACGCCTTTCGAATTTTTTAATTTTATAAAAAATATCAGGGAAAGAGTCGAAGAAATAGAAAATATTGTTTTAAGCGTACACTCTCACAACGATTTAGGTCTCGGCGTAGCAAATTCTTTGTCGGCGATACTTGCAGGAGCAAATCAGGTCGAATGCACTATAAACGGTATCGGCGAGAGGGCAGGCAATGCCGCGCTGGAAGAAATAGTTATGGCTTTAGAAGTCAGGAAAGATATATATAATGCCGTAACATCTATAAATACATCGGAGATATTTAGAACTTCACAGCTTTTAACTCATATAACCGGTATATCGGTTCAGCCGAATAAGGCTATCGTCGGCAAAAATGCTTTTTCGCACGAAGCGGGAATTCATCAGGACGGAGTACTTAAAGAAAAAACTACGTATGAGATTATGACTCCCGAGAGCGTCGGAAGACAGCCGGACGAACTTGTTCTGGGCAAGCACTCCGGAAAACATGCATTTAAAGAAAAACTTAATTCTCTAGGTTATTTATTGAACGACGAAGAGATAGAAAAAGCTTTCGTAAAATTCAAAAACCTTGCGGACAAAAAAAAAGATATATATGATGAAGACATAGATTCCCTTGTTTCTAATTCGCATCATTTAGTAGAGAAATACGAATTAAAATACGTAAACGTAGTTTGCGGCGATACCGTTTCGCCTCTTGCAATGGTAAAACTTAAAGTTGACGGAGAGTTAAAACACGATTCTTCCTGCGGAAACGGTCCGGTAGATGCAGCGGTTAACGCCATAGAAAAAATCGTAAATTCTCAGGCTAAAGTTATCGGCTACGAAGTTAAATCTATAAGGGGAACTACGGAAGCACAGGGAAACGTCTCCATTACCATAGAACACAAAGGCGAGAGCATTACCGGAAGAAGCGCTCATACCGACATAGTTACCGCCAGCGCCAAGGCTTACGTTAACGCGTTGAATAAGCTATACGTTCATAATAAAAACGCCGCAAATAAAACAATCTGCGAAATTGAAATTAACGCTTGAACTTTTACGTCGGTAAGTAATTACGCAAAACGCGGGATTGCTTTGCATTTATGCGGACGCTCAAAGATATTCATTGCGGCGCAATATAAATTCATTTAGTCATAAAGAAATATAAAAGGAGAACAAAATGGCAAAACCATTAACCATTACCGAAAAAATCATTTTAAATCATACCGATTTGCAGGAAATATCTTCGGGAGACATAGTAAACGCAAGGGTGGATTTAGCCTTAGGTAACGATATAACCGCGCCTATAGCCATAAAAGAGTTTTCCGCAATAGGCGTAGATACGGTATTCGACAGAAAAAAAATAGCGCTTGTTCCGGACCACTTCGTTCCCAACAAAGATATATTGAGCGCAAAGCAGGCGAAAATGATGAGGGAGTTTGCAAAAAAATTCGATATTGAAAATTATTTTGAGTGCGGAGAAGCCGGCGTCGAGCATGCGCTTCTTCCCGAAAAAGGCATAGTCCTTCCGGGAGATTTAGTGATAGGAGCCGATTCGCATACCTGCACATACGGAGCGCTTGGAGCTTTTGCTACAGGAGTCGGTTCTACCGATTTAGCCTATGCTATGGCATTCGGTGAATTATGGCTTAAAGTTCCGGAATCGATAAAAGTTATTTTTGAGGGCAAACCGAAAAAATGGGTGTCCGGCAAAGATTTAGTTCTTTATCTGATAGGTCAGATAGGAGTAGAAGGCGCAAACTATATGGCGCTGGAATTTACCGGAAGCACGTTTAAACATCTCGGTATGGCGGACAGGCTTACTATATCCAATATGGCTATCGAAGCCGGAGCAAAAAGCGGAATATTCGAGCCGGACGAAATTACCGAAAGTTACGTCAAGAGCAGGGCAAAAAGAGACTATATATTCTATAAGAGCGACGAAGGCGCGGAATATGCGAAAGTATTAAATTATAATACCGAAACTATCAATCCTCAGGTTGCTTTTCCGCATCTTCCGGAAAACAGCGTAGATATTAACGAAGCGTCCGCAAAAAATATAAAAATAGACCAATCCGTTATAGGTTCCTGCACTAACGGCAGAATAGAAGATTTAAGAGTTGCGGCGGAGATATTAAAAGGTAAAAAGATAGCCAAGTACACAAGGCTTATAGTAATTCCGGCGACTCCCGATATTTACAGAATGGCTGAAAAAGAAGGGCTTATAGATATATTTTTGGATGCCGGAGGAGTTGTGAGTACGCCTACTTGCGGACCTTGTCTCGGCGGATATATGGGAATACTTGCAGACGGCGAAAGAGCGATATCTTCGACTAACAGGAATTTTAAAGGAAGGATGGGCGACGTTACGAGCGAGGTATATCTTGCAAATCCCGCGGTTTGCGCTGCGTCCGCCATACTCGGCAAGATTGCGGGTCCAGAAGAAGTAGTATCTTAATTCAAAATATTAAACGGAATAATTAAGTTAAAAGGTTTTTAATATTTATAAAGGAGCATTATTTATGATATTCAAAGGAAAAGTATTTAAATTCGGCGACAATATAGATACCGATGCTATAATACCCGCAAGATATCTGAACGATTCTAGCGAAGAAAATTTAAAAAAACACTGCATGGAAGATGCCGACGAAACATTTTCTTCCAAAGTATTAAAAGGCGATTTTATAGTCGCGGGAAATAATTTCGGATGCGGATCTTCGAGGGAGCATGCTCCTATAGCCATTAAATCGTGCGGCGTTACAATAGTAATAGCTAAAAGCTTTGCCAGGATATTTTATCGTAATTCATTTAATATAGGATTATTTATTCTTTCCGCTGATACCGACGGCATAGAAAACGAAGATATGCTTGAAGTAAATACCGATACGGGAGAAATTAAAAATCTAACTAAAAATAAAGTTGTTAACGCCAAACCTATTCCTAAATTTATGTCGGAATTAGTTAATGCGGGCGGTTTAATAGCTTATGCTAAAAAAAAGATTAAGGAGGGTAAGAAATAGTCATGATTAAGTTAGCTCTTTTCCCTGGCGACGGAATAGGAACAGAAGTAGCCGAAGAAGCCGTTAACGTATTAAAATTTTTATTTGATTCACATTCGGTAAGATATGAAATAGAAAAAGGACTCGTCGGCGGAGCATCTTATGATGCATACGGAAAGCCTTTAACCGAGGAAACCCTTAAAATAGCAAAAGAAGCTGATGCCGTAATTTTTGGAGCGGTAGGCGGTTATAAATGGGAATCGCTGCCAATTGAACTTAGACCGGAAAAAGCATTGCTTTCTTTAAGATATGAACTTGGTTTATATGCAAATTTAAGGCCTTCTAAAATTTATGACGAACTTATCGATGCTTCCCCTTTAAAGAAAGATGTCGTTCAGGGGACGGACATGATGATAGTGAGAGAACTTACCGGCGGGATATATTTCGGTCAGCCAAGAGGCGTTTCCGACTTGGAGGACGGACAGAAAAAAGGCGTTAATACACTTGTTTATACTACTAAAGAAATAGAAAGGATAGCAAAAATAGCTTTTGAAATTGCTATGAAAAGAAGAAAAAAAGTTTTGTCGGTGGACAAAGCAAACGTATTGGAATGCACGGAATTATGGCGCAACGTAGTTGCGGAAACAGCTAAGAGTTATCCTGAAGTGGAACTTACCAATATGTACGTCGATAACTGTTCTATGCAGTTAATAAGACAGCCGAAAAATTTTGACGTTATCGTAACTACCAACCTGTTCGGCGATATTTTGAGCGATGAATCTTCTATGGTAGCCGGTTCTATAGGTATGCTGCCCTCAGCAAGCCTTAACGGCAAAAAAGGCATGTATGAGCCTATTCACGGAAGCGCTCCGGATATTGCGGGACAGAATAAAGCAAATCCTTTAGCCGCAATATTATCGGTCGCAATGATGTTGAAATACAGTTTCGATATGGACGAGCTTGCAAACAAAATTGACAAAGCCGTAGAAAAAGTTATCAAAAGCGGTTATAGGACTGTCGATATCTATTCAAAAGAACAGGGAACAAAACTTGTGGGCACAAAAGAAATGGGTCTTGCCGTAATTGAAGAATTAAAAAAATAAAAATTTGGATAAAATAACATGAGTAAAAGGTGTCATATTTTATTTTTAGCTTATGAAAAAGTGAATTAATATGATAGTTGACAGCGGAAAATTAATCTGACGCCTTTTATAAAATTGGAAAGCACAATATGAAAAAAGAAAAATATAATGTTGCCATAACGGGAGCTACGGGTCTTGTCGGCAGGGAGTTTTTAGAGATACTGGAGCAGAGGAATTTTCCGGTAGGAGAACTCTATCTTTTTGCATCGGAAAATTCTATCGGAGAAACTATAGATTTTAAAGGCGACGAATATATAGTCGATGCCTTAAGGGAAGATTCTTTTCAAAAGAAGAATATAGACATAGTATTGTCGAGTCCCGGAGGCCAGATTAGCGCTAAATTTTCGCCTATCGCCGCCAAAGAAGGAGCGGTAGTTATAGACAATACGTCTTATTTCAGGATGGACAAAGACGTTCCTTTAGTCGTACCTGAAGTTAACCCCGACGATATAAAATATTATTCCAAAAAAAATATAATCGCAAATCCTAACTGTTCGACCATTCAGATGCTAGTTCCACTCAAACCGATTCACGACAAATATAAGATAAAAAGAATAGTGGTATCGACTTACCAATCCACTTCGGGAGCCGGCAAAAAAGCTATGGACGAACTTTTTTACCAGACTACAGGCATTATAAATGCGCAAGGCGATATATTTCCGGAAAAATTTCCCGTGCAAATAGCTTTTAACTGTATTCCTCAAATAGACGTTTTTGCAGACGACGGATATACCAAAGAAGAGATTAAAATGGTAAACGAAACCCGTAAAATAATGCATGACGAAAATATAGGCGTGTCTGCCACTACGGTGAGAGTTCCGGTTTTCTTCTCACACGGCGAATCCGTTAATATCGAAACGGAAAAAAGTTTCGATATTAAAGATATAAAGAAAATGCTTTCGGAAACTAACGGAGTTAAAATTATAGACGACGTATTAAGCGAGAATCCAGAAGAGCGTTATCCTTACCAGACTAACGTCGCAGGAAACGACGAAGTATATGTCGGCAGGATAAGAAAGGACTTTTCCATTCCTAACGGCATGAATTTATGGGTAGTAGCCGACAACGTTCGGAAAGGAGCGGCTTTAAACGCCGTGCAGATAGCGGAAATTTTAATTAAAAAATATCTTTAATACCTTTAATCCTTCAATATAACAGCAAAAAAACCTTTTTCTATACAGGCTCAAGGTATTTAAATAATGTCTTTAAAATTGCGAAACCATGAGATAATTAAAAATTTATCCGTAGTTTCGTTTTTTACTTTAATAAGCAGAATTCTGGGTTTACTTAGAGACGTTTGCATTGCATACTTTTTCGGCGCCGGAATTACGACCGATGCGTTTTTTGTTGCGTTCAGGATACCCAATCTGTTCAGGAGGCTTTTCGGAGAAGGAGGGATATCTGCTTCTTTTATTCCCGTATATTCGGAAAGTTTGGTCAAAAAAAGCGAAATAAATTCGGAAGACCTTTTTCAAACCGTTTTCGCGATACTTTTTTTTATCCTTTTATTCCTTTCTCTTATAGGATTTTTATTTTCGTTTGTTTTTGTAGCCGTTACTGCGCCGGGCTTTTTGGGTAAACCTTTTGAGTTTAATCTTGCGGTTATTCTAACTAAGGTCATGTTCCCGTATATTTTTTTGATAGGACTTACCGCCTTTCTATCGGGAGCGTTAAACGTTCATGGTTCTTATGCTCCCGGCGCAATGTATCCGATAATATTAAATATAGCGCTTATATTATCGGCAGTTTTTTTAAAGCGGTTTTTTCACCCGGCTATTTTTGCTCTTGCGACGGGCGTTATGATAGGAGGAGCGCTTCAGCTTGCATCCCAGATTTATTATATTAAAAAAAAGAAAATACGCCTCGGTTTCAAGTTTAATTTTAAAAGTTCGGACGTAAAGGCAGTTTTTAAACTGCTTACCCCCTCGCTTTTAGGTATGGCGGTAATTCAGCTTAATCTCGTTTTCGATACGCTCCTTGCTTCTTTTCTTCCTTCCGGCAGTATATCTTATCTTTATTACGGCGACAGGCTTTATCAGTTTCCTCTCGGAGTTTTTGCAATAGCTATGCAGACCGCTATTTTTCCTACGCTTTCCGCTTCGTTTGCAAAAAATAATATAAAAGAAGTGGACGGAGCTTTTAATTTTGCGTCTTCGCTTATGTTTTTTATTATAATACCGTCAAGCATAGGGCTAATACTTTTAAGAAGCCCGCTCGTAAAATTAATATATATGCACGGGTTGTTTAATGCGGCAGACGCTCAAAAAACTGCCGGAGTTCTTCTGTTTTTTATAATAGGTTTATGGGCGTCTGCGCTTTTAAAAACGGTGGTCCCCGTTTTTTATTCTATGAAAGATACTAAAACGCCGGTTAATGCGGCGATAATTTCATTGTTTATAAATATCGTATTTGCGGTTATTCTTATGCGGGTGATGGGAGTATACGGACTTGCGCTGGCTTCCAGTATTTCTTTAATTTTCAATTATCTGTTTCTTTTGAGAAAACTGCATCGCAGGAAAGGTATAGGCTTAGAAACAACTTTTTTTAAATCTTTCCTGAAAACGTTAGCGGCAAGTTTAGTTATGGGGGTTGCAGTTGAATTGATAATAGCGGCTTCAAATAAAATGCATTTTGGCCGGTTATCGGTAGTTTTAATTTCTATAGCCGCAGGATTAATTATTTACTTAGCCGCTTCGCTAATTTTTAAGAACGATTCTGCAGATATATTAAAAAACATAATTGCTAAAAAAAATTAACTTTTCGATTTTTTATTTTTCTTATTCTTAATTTTTTCTAAAGGCTGTTTTGTTAGTACCGTTCTATTTGTTTTATTTTCGGCATCGTTTTTAGCGGCATTATTATTTTTTTTGCTAATAGTAGAACCCGTGACGGTTACTATAGTTCCATAGCCTATCTGCTTATATAATAGAAGGGCGTCTTGCTCCGAAAGTTCGACGCATCCGGCCGATTGAGGAAAACCGTAATATTTGCGATGCATATAGTGAAGAGCTACGCTTTTATGGAAATAGTCTATATATTTTATTCCGGAATCGGAATAATGAACCAGTTTGACCGGATGTCCGTCCAAACACTCTATGTTTTTAAAATGTTTTGACTTTAAAGACGCATAAAGTTTTTTCGTAATAGGCACAGGAAAAAGTCCGGTCATAGTGGTGTCTGGAAGCCTTAAAAAAACATACCAGGTGCCGTCCTGCGTTAACCCTAGTATGCCGGTATTAACGGGAAAAGAAAAAATTATACGGCCGTTTTCGTATAACTCTGCTTTCTCGTTAGTTTTCGACTGTTTTACTAATATCCAGTCCCACGGTTGCCGATTAAACTGTTTTTTTCGGGCGCTTTTTTCCAGTTCGCATAAAAGTTTGTCCGTTATTTCAGGTCTGTCGTATCCCCAATCTTTAACCCTGCCCGATTCGTTAAGATATCTTGCAATAGAACCGATAATAAAAGGATTTTGTTCATTCCAAGCGTAAGAATAAACAATTTTTTTTAGTTTTTTTTGCAAAGGAAATGCAAACTTATATTTGCCTCCCGGCGTTAAAGAAATGGGAAGATATTTTAAATATTGCAAATATTTTACCGTACAAAGAAATACGTCAAGATTAGTACAATCAAGCGGTTTAGTAATATCAGGCCTATAGACTTTCAAATTTAAAGTTTTAATAGTCCGCTTTTTTTTTGCAAGTTTTTCGATTGTTTTGGAAAGTTTGGGTTTTACCGTTTTTATGCCCATAATTTGATTAAAACTAGGTTTTTTAATTTTTATTCGTTTATTCCGCGTTGCCGAAACGGGCGACGGAAAAAAAATAAATTTCATCGAAAAATATGTTCCCGCAATAAAAACCGTGATCAAGACGGTTAATAAAAATATATGTTTTTTATTTAAGTTCATTTATATATTCCTTATAACTGTTTTGTTATCCGTTTTGCGGCAGCGCAGTATGAATTCAGTCGCCGCAGATAGTTTTTTGACTTTTTTTACAATAATGTTATAATCGAAATATGCGGATAATTTTTAAGTTATTATAATTATACAATATATAAGTAATATTGTATAATTTTTCGTATATTTTTTTAAGAGGTAATTAAAAAATAAAATTTGCGCAGAGACGATAAACGCTTAAAGGCCGAAAGCGGTTCTTTAACCTTGATAAAGCATGAAAAGAACGATACCGAGAGGATAGCGCTTGAAAATTTAGAACTTTTCAATAAATTTTCAAATCCTTCCTTCGGCATTAAAAGTCTTATAGAATCTGAGTTCGACGTTGATATGTCGGTCAGGGGCAATACGGTAATCGTAAAAGGATTAAAAAAGAATATACGTACCGCCGTTTTTTTTATAAAGGATTTGATAAATCTGTTTAAAACAAACGAAACTATAGCCGATGCAGATTTAAAAAGATTGGCTAAATTAAAAATAGACAGTCCGGAAATTAACGTAGCCGCTCATTTATATCCGTCTATTCTTTTAACTCCAAGAAAGAAAAATATAACTCCGAGAACTCCAAATCAGAAAAAATACACTGATGCAATTTTTAAAAGCGACGTAGTTATCGGCATAGGTCCTGCAGGAACAGGAAAAACTTATCTTGCAATGGCTTGTGCTATATCTTTATTTCAGAATAAAGTTTTTGACAGGATAATTTTGACTCGTCCTGCTGTGGAGGCAGGAGAAAAATTAGGTTTCCTGCCTGGAGATATTGCGCAAAAGATAAATCCGTATTTGCGTCCGCTATACGATGCACTCTATGAAATGACGGAGTTTGAAAAAGCTATGAGACTTATAGAAACGGATGTTATAGAAATCGCTCCTATAGCTTTTATGAGAGGAAGGACTTTAAATAACTCGTTTATAATACTTGACGAAGCGCAAAATGCTACTAACGAACAGATGAAAATGATGCTGACCAGAATAGGTTCCGGATCTAAAATAGTAGTAAACGGCGATATTACCCAGACGGACCTGCCTTCCGATAAAGATTCCGGCCTTATAAAAGCAAGCAAGATATTAAAAAATATAGACGGCATAGAAGTAGTAAGTTTTGACGAAACAGACGTCCTGCGACATAAATTAGTCCGCGATATAATAAAAGCATATGAAAAGAACTAAATTTTTAGAATTTTTAAAAAATAATTCTATCGAAATCAAAAGCCGTTATTCCGCTCTTTTAATCATTCTTTTAATAGCTTCGGTATTATTGACTTTTCTGCTTTATAACGGTTTGGAATTTATAAAAAATAAGTATAAAGCAGGAGAGATAGCAACAAAAACGATAATAGCCAAAAGAAATTTTAGATATGTAAATACAAAAGCAACCAACGCAATTTTAAAAAAGAAGATTGCCAAAAGCCCCGATGTTTATTTTTATTATCCTGAAATTAAAACAAATATAAATAGGAGAATAAAACAATCCTTTTCCTTAGCAAGAACATATAAAGACGAACACAAGCCCGATAAGAAAAATCAAAGTATTACGGAAAACATATTCGAGTCTAAATTAGGAGCAAAATTAAATAAAAACGTTCTTAACGAATTTTATTATTTAAATTACAACAAAAACTTAGAAAAATATGTTTTAAATATAGTTTCGAGCGTTTACAAAACGGGGGTTATTTCTAAACTGCCGTCGTCGGGCAAAAACATGGAAATAAAAAACACCGTAACGGATACACAAAAAATAGTAAGCTATCCTCAAATTTTTTTTACTGCCAAAAAAGCAAAAAGTTTCGCTTATTATTATACCGTAAAATATTTATATTTCCTGCCTAATTATATGCGTATGTATATTTACGATATTTCTTACAATATTATAAAACCGGATATAGTTTACTCAAAATATCTTACGCTAAAAAAAATAGAAATAATAAAAAAAGAAAATAAACCTATTTTTATACATGTAAACAAAGGCTCGCTCCTGATAAAGGCGGGAGAGCTGATAGCTAAGTCGAAAGCGCTTGAATTAAATACGTACGATTCTAAATTTAAATTAAAAAATAATATACCGTCTTTAATAGGATTGTTTTTGGTAATAACTACACTTTTGTGGTTATCATATATTTTTCCTTTCAAGTACATAAAAAAATTCAGGACGACGTTAGATTTCAAAAATATACTTTTTGTTATCACGATTTTACTTTTTTCGATATTATTGATAAAAGCGGGAATTATATTTTCCAACGCGCTTGCTTTATATTTCCCTTTTATAGATAAAAACGATTTATATTACCTGATTCCTTTCGCTTTTGGACCAATGCTTGTAAGGATAATTTTAAATTCGGAAGTTTCGGTTGTTTATATTGCGCTTTTCTCAATATTGACTTCTATAATTTTTAAAAATTCTATTTTTTTTATGGTATATACGTTCGCCGGAAGTTTTATAGCGTCTTATGAGGTTTTCGACTTCTCTTCTTGGGGAAGAGTAATAAGGGCCGGCGTTATTACGGGTTCGATAAACGTAGTAATGGTATCGGCATTTGCGTTAATAGGGTTTAATCTTATAAACGTTCAAACTCTTTATGCCGTCGTTTCGGCTTTTTTATCAGGCGTAATTTCTTCTATTATGGTTATAGGGCTTATTCCGGTTTTGGAAAGCATATTCGGCTTTACGACCGATTTTAAACTGCTTGAACTTTCAAGCGCCGGCAACCCTTTGCTCCGGCAGTTTTCTATAGCGGCTCCAGGCACCTACCAGCATTCGATAATGACTTCTACCCTTGCGGAATCTGCCGCTACGGCTGTGGGAGCCAACCCTCTTCTGGCGAGAGTTGCGAGCCTATACCACGATATAGGGAAAATAACAAAGCCCAACTATTTCATAGAAAATATAGTAAATTCCGAAAATCCGCACGACAAACTTTCTCCAACTATGAGCAGTTTGATTATAGCTTCGCATGTAAAAGACGGACAGGAACTTGCAAAAAAATATAAACTAGGAAATAAAATAGAAAGCATAATCGCCGAACATCACGGTACTTCTATGATAGGGTCTTTTTACGAAAAGGCGTATAACGAAAATAAAGGTGCGCATATTTCAAGCGACGCTTTCAGATACGCAGGTAGAAAACCGCAGACTAAAGAGGCTGGAATAATTATGTTGGCCGATTCCGTAGAAGCTATATCGAGATCGATGTCGAATATATCGCCGTCGAGACTTGAACAGATGGTCAGAAAAACTATAAATAGAATTTATACCGACGGACAGCTTGACGAATGCGAATTGACGCTGAAAGATCTTCATATTATAGGCGATGCTTTCGTGAAAGTTTTGAATTCCGTTTTTCATCAAAGAATTCCATATATAGACAGGCAGACCGGAGGAGCCGATAAAAGTGAAGCAGGCAAAGTCGATAATAAATATAACGGATATTCAGAGAAAATCGAAAATAAACCAAAGGTTAGTCCGCTATATCGTTAAAAATTCCGTAAACAAACTTTATTGCGGTTATTATGAAATAGATATAATTTTCTGTTCAGAAAATTATATTAAAACATTGAATAAAACTTACAGGAATCAAAATAAAGCTACCGACGTACTGTCGTTTGAGATTAAAGAATGGGAAAACGGCGTTTATCATATCGGCGAAATATATATATCGCCGTCCGTTGCGCAAAAAAACTACCTCAAAAACCGCGAGTTTTGGGAAAAATCAGAGTGGATATCCCTGAACGGCGATAATTACGAATATAAAGACGAAAATAAAGAAAGCCGACCCCGATATTATTACCTAAAAGGTTTTCGCAGGGAGATCGCTCTGCTTGTTATACACGGTATTCTTCACCTTTTCGGATACGTTCACGACGAAGAACACAAAATGAATTTAGACGATGAAGATTATGATGAAGATATGAAAAATATGCAGAATTTTTTATATAAAGAGTTAAACTGGAAATTGTAATTATATGAAAAAAACAACGCAGAGCCGCTTGGAATCTTTTAACGCCGCTATAGAGGGCATTATTTTAGCTACCAAGACCGAGAAAAATATGAAAATACATTTTTCCGTAGCTCTTGCCGCCATAATACTTGCTCTTTTTTTAAAAGTATCGAAAATAGATATCTTATTCGTCCTTGTTTCCGTTTTTTTTGTTTTATTTGCGGAAACTCTTAATACTTCCATAGAATATCTTGCCGATTTTATATCCAAAGAGCATTCTGAAGAAATTGCCGCCGTTAAAAATTTAGCCGCCGGCGCGGTTCTTTTATCCGCCTTCGGTTCGTTCGTAGTCGGATACATAATTTTTTCCAAATACCTTTATTATTTGATATACTATACGATAAATATGATTAAAACCGAAGGTTCCGATATATCCGTAATAATTATATCGATTGTTTTTGTAGGAATTATAATAATAAAGGCTATGTTTAATAAAGGCACACCCTTAAGGGGAGGTTTTCCGAGCGGCCATGCCGCTATAGCCTTTTCTATATGGCTTATAGTATCTTTTTTGACTTTAAATCCTGTAGTTTCCCTGCTTACGTTTATTCTTGCGCTAACGATAGCTCTTTCCAGAATTAGCAGCGGAATTCATACTAAAATAGAGGTTTTAACCGGAAGCATTATAGGAATTTTAATTACCGTGCTTATATTTAAGCTGTTTTATTTTTAATAATTGTAAAAATTTTAAATAAGGAGAATAATGTCTGCAAAAGAAAAGCAAAAAACCTATAAACTCAACGAGCTTATAGAAATAGTTAAAAAATTAAGGTCGGAAACCGGCTGTCCATGGGATAGGAAGCAGACTGAAGAAACCTTAAAACCGTATATTATAGAAGAAGCTTACGAAGTAGTAGAGGCTATAGGCTCCGGCGATAAAATCGAAATAATGGAAGAACTCGGCGACCTTCTTCTTCAAGTTGTTTTTTTATCGGACATATATGCAGATAAAAAAGAGTTTTCTATAAACGACGTTATAGAGACGGTAAACAAAAAACTTATAAGAAGACATCCTCACGTTTTCGACGAAAATTTTTCTTTGAAAGAAGGCGAATGCCTTGAAGACGCTATCCTTAGAAATTGGGAAAGGATTAAAGGGGAAGAAAAGAAGGAAAAATCGAAAAATAAACCGGACGTTCCGAAAAAACCGTCTGTATATATTTCTGAATCCATGCCGTCTCTGCACAGGGCATATATGGTTCAGGAAAAAGCTAAGAGGCAGGGTTTAGATTTTGCGGACGCCGAAGAGGCTTTAAAAAAAGTATATGAAGAAATAGAAGAATTTAAAGAGGAACTGGGTAATAACTTGAATACGGATAAAGACGGAAATAAAAATAAAATAACCGAAGAATACGGCGATATTCTATTTTCAATAGTAAATATGGGAAGGCTTTTAGATATACATCCCTGTTCGGCTTTAAATAAATCCACGGATAAATTTATAAAAAGATTCGGATATATTGAGGAAAAAGCTGCAAAACCGCTTTCGGAATTAGATGCCGCAAGCTTGGACGAGTTATGGGAATCATCTAAAAGAGGGTCATAATAATGAAGACAATATTAACGAACGATAAAATAAAAAATCTATGCTTAGCTGGTTTGTCCGGCGTTATAACAGCCCTTTTATTTCCTGTTTTTAACCTTGAATTTCTTGCATGGATTGCATTAATCCCTCTTTTATACGCCGTACATAAATCTAAGGGTTTTAAAGAATCTTTCTTATACGGTTTTATTGCAGGTATAATTTCATACGTAATTATACTTTACTGGATAGTTTACACCGTAAGTAAATTCGGCGACCTTCCTTACTATATAGCGGTTTTTGCGCTTATTCTTCTTGCTTCGTATCTTGCTCTTTACGTAGCTCTGTTTGCCGGTTTTTCAAAGATTATATTAAACCGATATAAGAAATTAAGCTTTATTCTAATACCTTCAAACTGGGTTTTTTTCGAGTTTTTGAAATCTAAGCTTTTAACGGGTTTTCCATGGGAAAACTTGGGATACTCGCAGTATTTAAATATTCCTTTTATACAAATTTCCAATATTATCGGCGTTTTCGGATTATCTTTTATAATAGTTCTGATTAATTATTCAATATTCAGTTTTATTTTTCAAAAAAACAGGTTTTCAAAAAAACAGGCATTATTTGAGCTTTTTTTTGTTATATCGGTTTTTATTTTAGTTATATTATACGGTTATTACAATATATATTCGATAAATAAACTCGTTAAACATAAAAAACCTTTAAGGGTCGCCCTTATTCAAGGAAATATAGGTATGTTCCAAAAATGGAAAATTACTAAAAAAAGAACGACGCATATATATCTTAAATTGACCAAGCAGTCTTTAAAATATAAACCTAAGCTGGTTATATGGCCTGAAACTGCTCTCCCGTATATTATATCGGTTTATCCTTTTTACTGGAACAAGGTTATGAGATTTACCGAAAAGCATAAAATAGATATGGTTTTTGGCGCTATAGGATTTAAATTTTTTAATTTTAAGTACCATTATTATAACAGGGACTATATGTTTACCGACAAAGGAAGGTATTATTATTACGATAAACATCATTTAGTCCCTTTCGGAGAATATATACCGTTAAAGAAACAGCTGCCTTTTCTCGCGCATATTTTAAAGGGAGCGGGTATAGGAAACTTTACGGCGGGCAAAAAGTTCAGGATTTTAAAAAACGGCAAATTAAAAATAGGTTCCATGATATGCTATGAAGCTTATTTTGACGGACTTGTAAGGCATTTTCCAAAAAAAGGCGCAAATCTTTTCGTGAGTATTACGGACGATGCATGGTACGGCAAAACATCGGCTCCTTATCAGGATATGTCTATGACCGTTTTTCCTGCGGTAGAAAATGAAAGGTTTATTGCCCGCGCCGGAAATACGGGCATAAGCGGAATAATATCGCCGGTCGGTAAAATTTTAGATGAAACCGCGATATTTAAGCGTACTTATATGATAGGTTACGTTAAATTAATTAATAGAAAGACTTTTTTTGCATTATATGGTAATATATTTGCATATATATCGGATTTTGTTTTTATAATTTCAATGTTATATATTTTTATATTAAAACTGTTTCCTGCATTAAATATTTATAGAGAAAAATAAAGTTAAATTTAAAAAGATATATTTATCCGGAGGTTTTTTAAATGTCTATAGCTTCAGCACAGAGCGATTCGCTTTTTAACGTAAGTTTTTTGGAAAGAAGCCTGAAAACCCTCGAAGAAAAATTAGAAAAACTGCGGAGGGCGCTTTGAAGTAGATATTTCCGAAAAAAGACTAAAAGAGATAGAAGAAATTTCTTCAAAAGAAGATTTTTATAAAGATATAAGCTATTCTAAGGAAATATTGATAGAAAAATCGGCTATTGAAAATAAGATTAAAACTTTTTATTCCGTTTACGAAGAGTTTAAAAACATAAAAGACCTATACGATATTTCTATAGAAGAAAATGACGAAAAAATGCTAGAAGAAATTTTCGCCGGCGTAAAATCTTTAGAAAAAAGCGTATCCTCTTTAGAAATGGATACTACTCTTTCCGGAAAAGACGACAAACTAGATGCTATAGTGGAAATTCATGCAGGTTCTGGCGGTACCGAATCCATGGATTTTGCAAATATGCTTTTAAGAATGTATCTAAGGTGGGCGGAGCGCAGAAAATTTAAAACGGCAATAATGGAGTTTAATGCAGGCGAAGAAGCTGGAGTAAAAAGCGTTACTTTTACCGTCCACGGTAAATATGCCTACGGTTATCTTAAGGCGGAAAGCGGCGTTCACAGATTAGTAAGGATTTCTCCTTTCGATGCAAATAAAAGAAGGCATACGTCTTTTGCTTCCGTATTCGTTTATCCCGAGATAGACGATTCTATCGACGTAGTTATAGACGAAAAAGACGTTAAAATAGACACTTACCGTTCCAGCGGAGCAGGCGGACAGCACGTCAATACTACCGATTCAGCCGTCAGGCTGACACATATCCCGACAGGCATAGTAGTAGCTTGTCAAAACGAAAGGTCTCAGCATAAAAACAAAGATTCGGCATATAAACTCTTAAGGGCAAGACTTTACGACTATTACAAAAAAAAGCAGGAAGAGGAAGAAGATAAGGTAAACAAAACAAAAAAAGAGATATCTTGGGGTTCGCAGATAAGGTCTTATACCCTCAACCCAAACAGAGTCATTAAAGACCACAGGACTGGGGTCACCATATACGACGATAAAAGTGTATTTGACGGCGACATCGACGAATTTATAAGCGCATATCTGTTGGGCGTAAGAGCATAATATTACGGTGCCAGAATTCAATTCTGGCACCGTCACAAAATGGAAAGCCAGAATTCAATTCTGGCACTGTATCAAAATGGAAAGCCAGAATTCAATTCTGCGCGTATTAGTCATTGTAAACGATAGTGAAGCAATCCCTTCGTTTATCAATTTATGAATGGGAAAAATTGACAAAGGAGATATATAATGGAACAGGAATTAAATATTTTGGAAAATAATCGCTTGGATAAATTAAATAAATTAAGAGAAAAAGGAATAAATCCTTTTTCAAACGATTTTAAAAAGAAGGAAAATATAAAGAATATAATAGAAAAATTCGGCGGCAACGATAAAGATTTTTTTGAAAGCAACAGGGCAGAAGTAGAAACCGCAGGCAGGATAATTATTATAAGAAGTTTTGGCAAGGCGGCTTTTTTTAGGATAAGGGACGGCTTTGGAGAAATCCAGTGCTATATTCAGAAAGACGGGATACCGGAAAATGATTTCGAGCTGTTTAAAGATTATATCGATTCCGGTGATATTTGCGGCGTCAAAGGACATCTTTTCAGGACGAAAACCGACGAACTTACTATCAAAGTAGAAAGTATTCATATTTTAACGAAGTCTTTACTCCCTCTTCCCGAAAAATGGCACGGACTCAAAGATATCGAAGTCCGCTTTAGAAAAAGATACGTAGATTTAATAGCAAGTCGGGAAGTCAGGGAAATTTTTAAGAAAAGAGCCGAAACCATAAGGTTTTTCAGATCTTTTTTAGACGCGAACGATTTTCTCGAAGTAGAAACTCCCATGATGCAAGCTAATCCTGGCGGAGCCACCGCAAGACCTTTTAAAACCCATCATAATGCTCTTAATTTAGAACTTTATATGAGAATAGCGCCGGAATTATACTTAAAAAGGATAGTAGTAGGAGGATTCGACCGCGTTTACGAAATAGGCAGAAATTTCAGGAACGAAGGAATATCCGTCCGGCATAATCCGGAGTTTACGATGCTGGAATTTTATACGGCTTATTCCGAAAATAATTCTCTTATGGAATTCGTCGAAAAAATGATGTCGGAACTGGCGTTAAAAATTTGCGGCAATTACGAAATAGATTATGGAACGGAAAAATTGAATTTTAAGCCGCCTTTTAAAAAAATTAAACTTAAAGATAGTTTAGTAGACATAGGCGGGTTTAAACCCGAAGAAATAGATACCGTAGAAAAAGTTTTCGATATTTTAACGAAGAGAAACACCCCAGGTATAAGCAAAACGGACAGTCTTGGAGAATTATTAACTATTCTATTCGACGAAACGGTAGAGCCTAAACTTATGAATCCTACTTTTATTACAGATTATCCGGTAGAAAGCTCCCCGCTTGCTAGGCGAAACGATAAAGACGGTTCGGTGACTGAAAGGTTCGAGCTTTTTATAGCCGGAAGAGAGATAGGCAACGGGTTTTCGGAACTAAACGATCCGCTCGATCAGGAAGAACGTTTTAAAATGCAGGTAGAAATAAAAATTAAAGAAGGCTTGCCGGCGGAAATGGACGACGATTATATAGAAGCTTTAAAGCAGGGACTTCCGCCTACCGCGGGTTGCGGAATAGGCATAGACAGGGTAGTTATGCTTTTGACGAATTCTAGCTCCATAAGGGACGTCATATTGTTTCCGCTGCTTAAACCCGTTAAATAAATAAACTTGCAAAATCAACGAAATCAATAGTATTATTATAATAATGAGTTTTCATACTAAAATAGCCCTGCATTATTTAAAGCCGAAGAATAATTCTTTTATATCCCTGCTCAGTTTAATATCCATAATGGGAATAACTATAGGAGTAATGGCTCTTATCGTGGTTATATCCGTAATGAGCGGATTCGACCATGCTTTAGAAAAAAAAGTAATAGGCATAGAGTCGCAGGTCATAGTTTTAAATTATAACGGCTTTGTAAACAACTATAAAAGCGCTGTAAAAAAAATACGTTCGGTTAAAGGCGTAAAAGACGTTTCTCCTTTTATATACACGGACGTTATGATAACTTCGTCAAGCACCTCTACCGGCAGTGTGTTAAGAGGCATAGACGTAAATTCCGAAGAAAAAGTTACCGATTTAAAAAAATATTTGATAAAAGGCAGTCTGTCCGGTTTAAACGCTAAAAACGAAAACGAAATAGTTCTCGGCAAAGTTTTAGCGCAAAATCTCGGAGTTTCGGTCGGAGACAGGGTTACTATCATTTCGCCTGAAGGGCGCATCACTCCTTTCGGCGTTATGCCTAAGACCGAAAGATTTACCGTTTGCGGTATAATCAACAGCGGAATGTATAATTACGATTCAACTTTTTCTTTTATATCCGTCAAAAACGCCCAGAATTTTATAGGACTTTCGTCAAACACAGTTACCGGACTTGAAGTTAAATTAAACAGATTGGGTTCGGCTAATGCGCTTGCGAAAAAAATTGCAGATAAATTAAACGCGGGTACGGCGGCATCTTCTTATTACGCTTTAAGCTGGGAAGAATTAAATAAAAATTTATTTTCCGCTATAAAATTAGAAAAACTTACGATGTTTGTTATCCTGTTCCTTATAGTTTTAGTGGCGGCGTTCAATATTATCTCAACCCTTATAATGGTCGTTATGGAAAAAAGAAAAGATATAGCGGTATTAAAATCCATAGGAGCTTCGTCTAAAGATATAATGATTATTTTTATCGCGCAGGGTCTTATTATAGGGTCTATAGGAACCGCCCTAGGACTCATATCCGGATTTATAATAGGATATTTGGAAGAAACGTATCATATAATAAGCCTGCCGTCGTCGGTTTACTACATCACCGCGCTTCCCGTTAGGATGACAGCCGGCGAATTTGTAGTTATAGGTTTTTGTTCAATATTCTTAAGTTTTATAGCAACCTTATATCCTTCTTATAAAGCGGGTAAAATAGACCCGGCCGAAGGCGTCAGATACGAGTAGCGAATTATAACTACGGGGGTATAATTGAATTCTGCCCCGTCAAAATTGTAAATTATGAATATACAAAGCAATTCAGCCGTTTCATTAAAAAACATAGTCAAGATTTTTAAGGCCGGAAATGAAACCGTAAATATTTTAAACAAAGCCGATTTTGAAATAAAAAGAGGCGATACCGTTGCTATTACCGGAGAATCCGGTACCGGAAAAAGCACTCTTCTGCATATCATGGGAACGCTTCTTAAGCCTGATTCGGGCAGTATCGAATATTTCGGACAATCCGACGTTTATTCTCTTTCCGACGCAAATCTTGCCCGTTTCAGAAATAAAAATATAGGTTTCGTTTTTCAATTTCACTATCTTTTAAATGAGTTCAGCTGTTTAGAAAATGCGGCAATGCCGTTACTGATAAGGAAAGAAAACAAAAATGCGGCGTTTAAAATTGCTAAGGATTATCTTTGCGAAATGGGTCTTGAAAAAAGACTTAATTTTAAACCCTATATGCTTTCCGGCGGCGAACAGCAGAGAGCGGCAATTGCAAGGGCGCTCGTATGCTCTCCCGAGGTTATATTAATGGATGAACCTACCGGCAATCTCGACCCGCGACATGCCGAAAAACTTCATGAAATAATTATCGGACTTAATAAAAAATATGGGAAAACCCTTGCTATAGTTACTCATGACGCAAATTTTTCCGCCATGATGAGCCGTAAAATTAAAATTTCCAACGGGTTAATAGAAGAGGTCAATTTGTGATGGTGCCGGAATTGAATTCTGGCTTTCCAATTTGGAAAAAGGTGTCAGATTTTATTTTGCGTATACGAAAAAAAATAATTAAAGATAAAAGATGATGCGCAAAATTAATCTGACACCTTTTTCAATTGACATAAATTCTAATATTTGATAGTTTATTAAAATGAAATTTTTTAAGCAAGTATTTTTAGGAATTATTATAGCCGGCGTTTTAATTTTAAATTCTATTAACGCTTATGCGGCACTGAACAATAAAAACGTCTGGACGGGTTTTTTTTATCAGAAAGGCTCCCCCTCATTAACATCCATAAAAAAATCTTTTGCCGAAAGTTTTAAAAAATATTTAAATTCAGGAAAGCCTTATTTTGTTTTTGCTTATACTAAATTAAAAACTAAACCTTACTTTAACTACGATAAAAAAATAAACTTAGTCCGGATAAAAAAGCTCGGCATAGTTTATCATTCAAACTACATTATAACGGGAAGTATTTCGAGATTCGGTTCTAATTTTACCGTCCATGCTATGTTTATAGACGTATCGAATGTTTATAAGTCTAAAACCGTTAATTTATCCGGTAGCGGTACAATGCAGTTCGATAAAGACGTCAATTTGTTGTCATTAAAAGTATCTAATTTTATATTCGGCAATATTGAAAAAAATAAGACTATCAAAAAGACTGTTTTTAATAAAATTATATATGCCGTAAGAGTCAAAGGAAATGTTAGAGTAGGTAAAGGTTTTATAATGAATCGCATTGAAGTTAATAAAGGCGGGGAATATTCTATTAAAAAAATTAACGACAGCGTAAAAAAACTTTATAAAACCGGATATTTTAAAAATGTTTTAGTCAACGTTAAGCCTCATGGAAATCAGCTTATAATAACCTTTATAGTATCGGAAAGACCTCTTATAAAGTCTATAAAATACACGGGGAACGGTTCCGTAAGCGTTAAAAAAATTAAAAAAATTATAAACGTAAAACCGGAAAGACCATACAGTTCGTATGAAATCGATAAAGCGTTAAAAATATTAAAATTTGTATATTCTGCCGAAGGCTATTATAACGCTAAAGTAAAAGTGAAGAAGAAAATTCTTCCGGGAAACTACGTATCCGTTGATTTTGCAATAAAACAAAATCAGCCGGTAATGGTTAACAAAGTTGAATTCAGAGGTAATACATCGTTTACTTCCGGAAAGCTTGCATCGGTTATGGGCATTAAGACGGTTAACCTTCTTACATGGATAACGGGGGCGGGAAAATTTAAAAAAGCGAGATTAAATACGCAGATTATTAAACTTTTAAGTTTTTATTATAATCACGGATATATTGAAGTCAGCGTAAAAAAACCTCTGTTTATATTTTCAAAAGATAAAAAATACGTAACTATTATCATAAGGATAGTGCAGGGACCTCAATTCAGGGTATCTAAAGTTAATCTTACGATAAAAGGAACCAAGAAAAATTCCAAAGAATATCAGGCCGTGCAAAAACTTATAATAACAAAGCCGGGGTCGATATTTAACAGGAAAAATATAGAAAAAGAAATTTTAAGCATAACTAAATACTTTACCTATAAGGGTTATGCTTTTGCAAACGTACAGCCGTCTATTAAGATAAAACGCAAGACCAGCTCGGTATTGGTATCTTTGATAGTTCACAAAGGTAAAATCGCCAAATTCGGTAAGATTACTATTACCGGAAACGATATTACATACAGTTACGTTATTTTAAGGGCGCTCGTGCTTTTTCCCGGCGAGAAATACAATCCTAAGCTAATAAAAATATCTAGGCAGAATTTAAAAAACTTGATGTATTTCAAGCATGTTACCATAACTACGGAAAAAGTGCCGGGCAGGAATATATTAAACGTCAAAGTGCATGTAAAAGAACAGAGTACCGGTAAATTTACCATAGGGGGCGGCTACAGTTCGGCTACGTCTTTTATGGCTATATCGTCTATATCGGAATCCAACCTGTTCGGAACCGGAATTTCCGCATCTATTAACGTTCAGGCGGGCGGTCCTTATCAGTCGTACAGTTTTAATGTACTTCAGCCGTATCTTACGTATATTTTCGCAAGACCGTTGTCGGCAAGCCTTTCTTTGTACGATACGTTTAACTCTCTGTATTACGAGTTTGCATACCGTTCGGTCGGCGGTTCGGTAACTTTCGGTTATCCTTTATACGGCAACGTATTGACGGAATATTTTAGGTACTTGTTAGAGCAGGATAATTCCGTTATCATACAGGGTCTTACAAATATTTTACCGCAGGGGAAGGTTACTACAAGCGAAGTTTCTTTGACGACGGTTTATAATACGTTAAATAATCCTATAGTACCCACGGCAGGCGATATGGACAGTTTTAGAGTAAGTTATGCCGGACCTCCTATAGGCGGAAACGACGATTTCGTTAAATACGTAATTCAGGCTAATCATTACATTCCGTTGTGGTGGGGAACTTCTTTTATGCAAGGGGCTCAGTTGGGCTATATAACGGGAACTAACTCTTCTTACCCTCTTCCTATATACCAACGGTTTTTTGTCGGCGGCATAATGAACAATTATCCTCTTTTGGGCTTTATGTATGACTCGGTAGGTCCGTCGGAAGACGGAAATTTAGTCGGCGGCACTAAAATGTTTACCGTTCAGGCAAAATATTTTATACCTATTCTAAAACGGATGAAATTTTACGGATTTTTGTGGTGGAATGCAGGTAATGCTTGGCTGCAAAGCGAGCCAGTCTTTCCTATAAGTTTAGTTCAGGCGGCAGGTATTGGTTTTAACTGGTATTCTCCGTTTGGACCCATTACTATCACTTACGGCAAGATACTTGGGTCGCCCATTAACGGTAATAATTCTACAAGAATACAGTTTAGTCTTGGAGAAGGCCTTCCTGGTATTTAGAAATGAGAAAAGGCAGCAAATATAAAATTAAATATAAATAAGGAGATTTTTTATGAAAAAAATTATTTTCAATTTAAGTTTAGCAGTTTTTTTAATGTTAGCGGCAACTATCATTTTTGGCTCAGTCAAAGCAAATGCGGCAGGTTCAAGCATTGCAGTCGTTAATATGCAGAAAGTTATTGCAATGTCCAACCAAGGAAAAGCTGCAAACAGTGAATTAAAAGCGTTAGCTTCCAAATATAGCAGAAGGCTTCTTGCCATGAGAAAAAAAATTGCGGCAATTCAGGCTGATTTAAAAAATAACGGTTCTATAATGTCCGCCGCGGAAAAAACAAAAAAAACCAGAGAATTTGAAACGGATATATCAAACTATTCCGCTCAGGAAAAACATATTCGGGGCGTTATGTCCGAAAAAAGATTTGAATTGCTAAAGGGAATAGTCAATAAAGCCACGTCGATTATTAACTCTATTGCAAAAAAAGAAGGATATATTTTAGTCATAGACAGACCAAGCGTAGTTTACAGAGCTAATTCAATAGATATAACCAATCAAGTTTTACGGCAGATAAATGCAAAATAAATAAAAATAAAATCTTAACTAATTTTCAGAAATTTATAATATTTATTTATATTTATGCTTTTAAAAGATTTAATATCTTCTTTATCTTTTAACAAAGTTATAGGTGATATCAACGATATAGACGTTTCAGGAATAGGTTCGCTTAAAGCGGCAAAAGAGAACGAAATCTCTTTTGCCGCCGGACATAAATATTTAAAGCAGCTCATTGATACCAAAGCTTGCGCTGTTATTATGGATTATGAGTCTCTAAAAAGTGAATTACCTTCCAAAGTTAAGTTTATAATTTTAGATTCCAAAAATTCATACCTTTCTTTTGCACAAGCTACGCAAATTTTTAAAAATTTTATCGACGAAAAAAATAAAATAGATTACAATGATATCAGGAAAAACTTCCAAAATAGATATTATATAGGAGCAACATCAAAAAAGGGTGAAAATACCGTAATTTATCCAGGAGTTTATATAGGCGAAGGCAGCTCTATAGGGGATAATTGCAGGATAATGTCTAACGTAAATATCGGAAATAAAGTAAATATTGGCAATAACGTCCTAATATACCCCAACGTTACGATTTATGACGATTCTAAAATAGGCAATAACTGTATAATACATGCAGGAGCCGTTATAGGCAGCGACGGCTTTGGTTTTGCACGAGGCAAATCCGGTTACGTTAAGATAATCCATACTGGATATGCAGAGCTTGAGGACAATGTAGAAATAGGCGCTAATACAACTATAGACAGAGGCGCAGTAGATTTTACCAAAATCGGAGCGGGAACAAAAATAGATAATTTAGTTCAGGTTGCCCACAACGTAATAATAGGTAAAAATTGCGTTATAGCGGCTCAAACAGGAATTGCGGGCAGTACTGAAATCGGCGATAACGTTACTATAGGCGGACAGGTCGGTATAGCCGGACATATCGAAGTCGGAAACAACGTTATGATAGCGGCTCAGTCGGGAATATCGGGCAATATAAAAGACGGCGAGATTTTATCCGGTTCGCCCGCTTTTCCTATAAAAGAATGGCGCAACTCGGTAGTGCTTTTTAAGAAACTTCCGGAATTATATAAGAAATTAAAGGAAATTTCAAAAACTAAGGATTGAAAAAAAATGGAAAAAAAAGAAGAAAAGAAAAGCGTTTTGAAAGACGGCGAAATAATAGGCATAGGAGAAATTTTAAATCTTTTACCGCACAGATATCCTTTTCTTATGATAGATAAAGTCGTATCGTTAGAAAAAGGCAAATCTATTATCGCCGTTAAAAATACTACTATAAACGAACCTTTTTTTCAGGGGCATTTTCCGGGTTATCCGGTTATGCCAGGAGTATTAATATTAGAGGCTCTTGCTCAGGCGGGCGGCATTTTAGCTTATAAAACGGAAGAAAATGACGATTTAAGAAACAAATTAACTTATTTTATGGGAATAGATAAGGCCAGATTCAGAAAACCTATATTACCCGGTTACTCGGTGTATTTAAAAGTCGAACTTATTAAAAGAAAACAGTTCGTGTGGGTTTTTTCAGGCAAAGCCGAAGTAGAAGGAAATATCTGCGCCGAAGCAGAACTAATGGCAACATTTATGCCGAAATAAATGTAGTGCAGGAATTCAATTCGGACACTAACGCAAAATGTATCAGGACAGAATTCAATTCTGTCCCCGATATTAAATAGAAACAATAAAAAAATAAAAATGGAATACGAAATTAAAATATGATAGATAAAACTGCAATAATTTATCCAGGAGCCATAATAGACGAATCGACCGAAGTCGGACCCTATACTATTATAAAAAGCGGCGTGAAAATCGGCAAAAATAATCAAATTGCGCCGCACGTCGTTATAGAAGGCAACACTACGATCGGCGACGGAAATAAAATATTTCAATTCGCTTCTATAGGTTCGGTTCCGCAAGACCTTAAGTATAAAGGCGAAAATACTAAACTTATTATAGGCGATAACAATATAATAAGAGAATACGTAACTATGAATCCCGGCACCGTAACCGGCAACGGAGTTACAGTAGTGGGCGAAGGTAATCTTTTCATGATGCACGTGCATATAGCTCACGACTGTACTATAGGCAACAGGAATATTTTTGCGAATAACGCTACCCTTGCAGGACATATAGAAATTCAGGATTATGCGATACTAGGCGGTCTTTGCGCAATTCATCAGTTCGTCCGCATAGGCGAATCCGTTCTTATAGCGGGCGGTTCCATGGTCGTACAGGATATTCCTCCTTATCTCGTTGCTTCCGGCGACAGGGCAAAAATTTACGGAATTAACAGAATAGGATTGGAAAGAAGAGGCTTTACCAAAGAAGAGATAGAACAGATAAAAAATGCATATAAAATTGTTTATAGGTCGAAAGCTACGGTTAAAATTGCTATAGAAAGAATAGAGCAGGAAATAGGAAAAACCGAAAAAATAAAAAAATTCACTTCGTTTATATCCGATTCCAGAAGAGGTATTACCAGATAAATAGCGGAAGTTTTAAAATATGGAAAATAAAAATATAGGTATAATCGCAGGTTACGGCGAGTTTCCGCTAATATACATCGACGAATTAAAATCGGCTGGTTATTCGGTGAAGGTTTGCGCAATCGAAGAAGAAGCCGACAAATCACTTGCATATCGCGCCGACAAGATTATTTACGTCAGCGTCGGACAGCTCGGCAAATTAGTTAATTTTTTTAAATCCGAAAACGTCAGCGAAGTTATAATGGCCGGTAAAGTCAGAAAAACCCTTATGTTTAAAAAAGTCAAACCTGATATCAAGGCAATAACCCTTTTCTTGTCCCTTAAAGACAAAAAAGACGACACCATACTTAATGCTATTTGCAAATTTTTGGAAAAGGAAGGAATAACCATAGTTCCTCAGACGAAATATATCTCTTCAGTTTTTTTGCCGTCTGGAGCCGCATCTAAGAGGCCGCCCAATAAAAAAGAAAAAGAAGATATAGAGTTCGGAAAAAACGCGGCAATGCTGATTGCAGGGGCGGATATTGGGCAGACGGCGGTAGTTAAAGATAAATCGGTAATGGCTCTCGAAGCCATAGAAGGCACGGACGAAGCGATAATAAGGGGCGGAAAACTTGCAAACGGGGGCGCCGTAGTCGTAAAAGTTAATAAGCCAAACCAGGATTTAAGATTCGACATTCCGGCAGTAGGACTCGATACTTTAGAATCGATAATTTCGGTAAACGCGACTTGCCTTGCTTTTGAACGCAATACTATAGTCATCAGGAAAGATGAATTTATTAAGAAGGCCGATTCCGAAGATATCGCCGTATATATTTTTTAAGCCGTCGTTTTTAACCCCGCAATATATGTTAATCCTTATATAGTTCATAATTAAAGGTTGCAGTTATAAACAAATATCATGCAAATACATAAAATACTAGTAGTTTCGGGCGAACCCTCCGGCGACGTTTTTGCCGGCGGACTAATATCGTCGCTTAAAAAGATTGAAAAGATTAAGAAACTTGACGATGATGGCATATCCGTCGATATTTACGCAATGGGCGGAAAAAACAGCGCCGGCGCCGGCGCCGAGTTGATAGCCGATATTAAAGAATTATCGGTTATGGGTTTCACCGAAGTGCTTTTAAAGTTAAAAACGATAAAAAAAGTGTTAAAAAATTTATATTTATGGATAGAGTCTAACAAACCAGATGCAATTATTCTCGTCGATTTTCCCTCCTTTAATTTTAAAATCGCAAAATTGGCAAATAAGCTTAAAATCCCCGCAGTTTATTTTATACCTCCTAAAATATGGGCATCCCGTTACGGCAGAATAAAATTTATTAAAAAATATATAAAATTCGTTATAACTATTTTTCCTTTCGAGAAGGATATTTATAAAAAAGAGGGCATAGAGTCTTATTATTTCGGCAACCCTTTATATATCTTAAACAAAAAAGACGTTTTGTCTGCAAATTTATCCGAAGATGCCGAAATGCAAAAACTCTTGAACGGAAAATATCCGATTATATCTTTTCTGCCCGGCTCAAGGAAAACCGAACTTAAATATCACTCGCAAAGGATAATCGATTCCGTTTTACGGATAAAATCGGCTTATAAAGAAGCTTTCTTTATCTTTCCGTTCAGAAAAGGGATTGATTTTTCCTATTTTAAAGATGCGGTAGAAAACAGTCCAGCCTTAAAAAAAGATATGTATATATTTACCGATTCAATAGGTTTTGCCCTGTCTTCGAGCGATTTAATAATAACTGCAAGCGGCACCGCTTCCTTAGAAGCCTGTTTTTACGGCAAGCCCGTAATAATATTTTATTATTTAAACTATTTAACCTATATTCTTGCTAAAATATTAGTGAGAATAAAATATGCAGGACTCATAAACATACTTGCGGGAGAAGAGGTTGCTCCCGAACTGATAGAATTTAAGTTTAACCCCGAAAACGTTTTTAAGGAAGCCGATAAATTTTTAAAAGACGAAGAGTACAGAGAAAATGCGCTAAAAAAAATATCCTCCGTAGTTTCTACATTAGAAGATGCCGGCGTCGATCCTTTTGATGCGTCGGCAGGCATAATTTATGATAAAATAATAGGAATAATAGGATAATTTCCTGTAAAATTAAAATGTTTAATAAAAAAAATATGAAAAAGGATTTATCGGTTTTAAAAAGACTTATTCCTTACATCCTGCCTTATAAGAAAAAGCTTATTATGGCGGTAATAAGCATGGCTATAGTTTCCGCTCTTACCGGAGCGCTTGCTTATATAGTAAAACCGCTTATTAATAATATATTTATTACTAAAAGCTATACCGAACTTATACTTATACCCTTGCTCGTAATATTAATCTTTTTAGTAAAAAATGTTTTTTACTATGCCGAGTTTTACTATACGGGGTCGGTAGGGCAGAATATAATAAGGTCGCTCAGGGACGAAGTTTATTCGGTAATAGTAAAACTGCCTGTTTCAAAGCTAAATAAAATACCTACGGGCGTACTTATCGCAAGAATAACCTACGATATAAATATCATTCAAAGAACGGTATCGGACACCGTCAGCGCCGTTATGAAAGATATTCTTACTATGATAGTTCTTTTAATCGTCGTATTCTATATGGATTTTTATCTTGCCATAGCCGTTTTGATTTTGTTTCCGTTAGTAATATTTCCGGTAACGCTTCTGGGAAAAAAAGCGCGCAGGACAAGCACCGATACGCAGAACGAAATGGGAAACATAACGAAGTTTTTAGACGAAACCATTTCAGGTTTGCGAATGGTGAAAGCCTATAATATGGAAGATTTTGAAATAAAGAGATTTAAAAAGCTCTCCGACAATCTTTACAGATTTTTTATGAGGATGACGAAAATAAGGGGGCTTACAGTGCCGTTCGTAGAACTTATAGGCGGAATTTCGGTTGCCGTTATAATATTTATAGGCGGACTTCAGGTTATAAAATTCGGATATACGCCGGGCAATTTCTTTTCTTTTTTAACTGCTATCCTCCTTCTTTACGAGCCGGTAAAGAGTTTGTCGAGGCTTAACAACAGCCTTCAGGAAGGCATAGCCGCCGGCACCAGAATATTCGGCATATTAGACGAAAAGCAGGAGGAAACCGGAGGAAATAAGCCAGTTCCAAAAGATATAAACATCCTTGAAATAAAAAATCTATATTTCGGTTACGACTTTTGCGGCGGACAAGGCGATACAGTCAATAACGTAGATAATGATAAAAATAATGCCAAAGATAATATAAAAAACGATATTTCCGGCGGCTCAAACGAAGAAAGAGGAAAAGCGTGCGACGAGCATTTCGACCTTAAAAATATAAACATAAAAATCAATAAAGGCGAGATAGCCGCCGTAGTGGGTTTTTCGGGAGCCGGCAAAAGTACGATATCGATGCTTATTCCGCGTTTTTACGAACCGTCTTCCGGCGAAATCGACATTAACGGAATAAACATAAAAGAGTTTAATTTAAAAGATTTAAGGGATTCCATATCTTACGTTTCCCAGAACGTCGTTCTTTTTAACGAAACCGTAAAATTTAATATAGAATACGGAACGAGCGGCAAAAGTATGGAAGAAATAGTAAACTCCGCAAAGTTGGCATTTGCGGACGAATTTATTAAAAATCTTCCCCAGGGATACGACACGATAGTAGATGAAGCGGGATTAAGGCTTTCCGGCGGAGAAAAGCAAAGAATTTTAATCGCCAGGGCGTTTCTAAAGGACGCACCCATACTTATACTTGATGAAGCTACTTCTTCTTTGGACGGAGAATCGGAAAAGAAAATCCAGCGGGCGCTGTTCGGATACGAAGAAGATGGCATCGGAGAAGCTGTTAACAAAACCTCAAACGCAGACGAAGGAACAATAAATCAAATATCAGGTTCAGGTAAAGCAGATTCGCATGGCAGACTATATGGCGGTTTGTGCAGAAATAAAATAGTCCTTATAATCGCCCATAGGCTATCCACCGTAAAACATGCAGATACGATTTATGTCCTCGAAAAAGGCGAAATAGCCGAAAGCGGAAGCCATGAGGATTTAATAAAATTGGACGGAATTTATAAAAATCTTCTTTTAAAACAGATGGAATAGCCGTTATTTATATGTATGGAAAAAGTTTTATTCACAGTTTATAATATTATTTTATTGTTTTTATTTCCATTTTTTTTTATAGCTTTAACTTTTTTTAATCTCGCTAAAAATAAAAGAAGCGAAGGCTACTTATATAAATTTTTCCCTTCCGCTTTCAAGCCTTTAAAGGAAGAGGCTTTTCAGGAAGGAGTCTGGATCCACGCCGTTTCGCTTGGGGAGATGAGGGCGGCGGTAAATTTTATCGATTTATTGCAGTCGGAATACGGCAAGAAAATATACCTTTCCGCTACCACGAAAACAGGTTTCGATTTTGCGGACAATCTTTATAAAAACAACGGTAACGTTTTAACGTTTTATTTTCCTTACGATTTTCTTTTTTCCGTAAGCAGTATTTTGAAACTGATAAAACCGTCTTTGTTTATTTCGGTAGAAACTGAAATATGGCCTAATTTATTTAATATTCTTAATAAAAAAAATATTCCCATAGCGTTAATAAACGCAAGAATATCGGAAAAGTCTTATAAAAATTATATCCGTTTCAGATTCTTTTTTGGTTATATCTTTAAAAAGATAGATTCTGTTTTATGTATATCCGATATGTATTGCAAAAGATTTGCGTCTCTTGGAATTAAGGAAGAAAATATGCACCAAACCGGCAATATGAAATTCGACATGGATGCATCCCTTATTGCAGGAGATATAAACGAAAAAACCGCGATACTCAAAAAATTCATAGAATATAAAAATAATAATTCGGAATACGCAAAAATTATAGCGGCTGGAAGCACTCATAAAAGGGAAGAAGAGTTAATTGCCGATTCAGTAATAAAATTAAACAAGCTTAACCATAAAAATAAAATTTTTCTTTTTGTCGCTCCGCGTCATCCTGAAAGATTCGACGAGGTTTACAAACTTTTAAATAATTACTTACCCGAAATAGAACTCTATAAGCTTTCTTCAATTTATTCCTCTCATTACGACTCTAAAGATATTAAAAATATTAAAGATAATAATAGTTGCGGTTTGTCCGAAAACAAAGTCGTCGTCATTTTAGTAGATATTATAGGACAGCTTTTGATGGTTTACGGCATATGCGATGCCGCTTTCGTAGGCGGAAGCTTGATTCCGTCAGGCGGGCATAATCTTCTCGAACCTTTAATTTTTGGGAAGCCGGTAATTTTTGGCAGATACGTTCAAAATTTTTCGGAAGCGGCGGAGGAGATTATAAAGAATTCCGCCGGAAGACAGATTGATTCTCCCTTGAAATTATATAACGCGTTGGCCGATTACCTGTTTAACGATAAATCTGCCGATTCTGCCGGAAAAAACGGTTTAAACCTTATAGCCCGCAATAAAGGCGTTTCCCTTAGGAACCTTGAGTATCTGAATTATAAAGGCTATTTGCTGTCGTTAAAAAGCGAGGATAAAAAAAAGGCAAAAAAATCGTTGACAAAATAATCAAAACCTATTAAAATTAATAATTCAAGTTTATATGTGTGGTTTAATTTTCCTTAAATTTTTAAGCTAAAGAGGATTTGTTATGAGTAAAGAATATGCCGTTATTAATGCCGGCTCAAAGCAATACGTCGTTTCGCAGGGAGACATCTTAAGAATAGAAACGGTAGGAAAAGAAAAAGGCGAAGAGATAACTTTTACGCCTATAGCAATTAAAAACGGCGACTTATTGGTTACCGATAAAGAGGTTTTGAAGGATAAAAGCGTGAAGGGAACGGTCGTAAGAAACGGCAGGGCAAAAAAAATAGTAGTTTTCAAAATGAAACGCCGTAAAGACGAAAGAAAGAAAAGAGGACACAGGCAGAATTTTACCGAAGTCAAGATAACGGGCATAGCATAAATTATAAACTTATATTATATATTATTTATTTTTTAAGTAAAAGGTGATATTATGGCGCATAAAAAAGCAGGCGGAAGTTCCAGAAACGGCAGAGACAGTCAGGGACAAAGAAGGGGAGTAAAAAGATTCGGAGGCCAGTTAGTTAAACCGGGCGAGATTATAGTTCGTCAGGTAGGGTCGTCTTTTCATCCGGGAAAATTTGTTAAAGAAGGCAAAGACTACACGCTTTATTCTATAATAAAAGGTTTCGTAAAATTTCATATAGGAAAAAATAACAGAAAGTTCGTCAGTATTATACCTGCGGAATAACTATAAGTTTAAGTTGTTTATATATAAGTATATATAAGCGATATATAAAATTTGACTTAAGAAACTTTACTTCGTTAAAATATTCCGCAGTAATACAGATATCGGCTTTTCACATTCCTTTCTTTAATCATTAACCATACATATATATAAACCGAATTTTTCCAAATAAGAATAAAGTATAAAAAATAATCCAATATCCCGAATATATATTAAATATGGCGGCAGTGTTTCTCTCGGCATTTTCTTATTGCGCTATTGTTATCTCTATTCCATATGCGATTTATATAGCAATAAATGCGTTATAATAAATTTATATTTATATATATTATTTATATCTATATCATTATCATTCTCAAAATTAACGCTGAAACTAATTTCAATAATTCAATAATTAAATAAAATAATTAAATATTTAAAAAATTGCCATTAATAACGGCATAAAAAAATTTTATAATGAAATTCGTCGATAACGCTATAATAACGATTGCTTCAGGAAACGGCGGCAGGGGCGCAGTAAGCTTTAGGAGGGAGAAATTTATCCCTAAAGGCGGACCTGACGGCGGCGACGGAGGAAAAGGCGGCGACGTTATATTTAAGGCTTCTCATAATATAACAAGCCTATTGGATTTCAGGTATAAACCGAGATATATTGCCGAAAAGGGCGGAAACGGTCAGGGGAATAACAAAAAAGGCAGAGACGGGGATGATATCTTGATAACAGTGCCGGTCGGCACTACGGTCGTAGATTTCGATTCAGGCGAAGTAATGGCCGACCTTATTAAAGACGGCGAAGAAACGGTTCTGCTCAGGGGCGGTATCGGCGGAAAAGGCAATACCTTCTTTAAGTCGTCAACGCAGAGAAGACCCCGTTTTGCCCAGCCGGGCATACCGGGCGTAACCAGAAAAGTCCGCCTCGTTCTTAAAAGTTTGGGCGACATAGGCTTAGTCGGCTTTCCAAATGCCGGCAAGTCCACCCTTATATCTAAACTTACCGGTTCGCATGCAAAAATAGCGCCGTATCCTTTTACGACAAAAACCCCTAACCTTGGCGTTTATGCCGGAGATAATCCTGAAGAGTCTGCTAAAACGCTGACTATAGTAGATATTCCGGGTATAATAGAAGGCGCCTCCGAAGGCGCAGGTCTCGGGCTTAAGTTTTTAAGCCATATAGAAAGGTCCAATATACTGCTTTATCTTATCGAAATAGGAACGTTTAAAGAAATTAAGGCTTCATATGAAGCGGTAGTTAAAGAAATAACCGAATACGACGAAAATATTCTCAAAAAAGAACGGATAGCGGCTGTAAATAAGATAGACCTGATAACGGACAAAAGGACATTAAATAAAATTATTAAAGAAACAACCAAGTTTTTTTCCGAACAAAATATTCCGGTGTATTTTATATCGGCGGCTTACGGCGCGGGAATAGAGGAACTTAAAAACGAATTAAATTTAATTTTAAATAAAAAAAATATTGCGGTATAATTATGAGATATTATAAAATTATCATATTGTTATCTTATAATAAATTAAATAAGCAATTGCAATTAGATATATAAGTGAAAAAAAATAACGAACCTACCGAAACTAAAGGAATTAAAGGCATCCAAGATAATTTTAAAAAATATCTCGATTCTAAAAGAAGAATAGTTATCAAAATAGGCACTCAGGTTCTTTTGGACGAAGAAGGAAAACTGTCGCCTCATTCTTTTAAAAGAATTTGCGCTTTCGTTCATTCGCTTATATTGCAGAAAAAAGAAGTCATACTTGTTTCTTCGGGTGCCATAGCCGCCGGAAAAGATTTGCTTGACATAAAACCGGTAACCGGCAGTTTTTCCATTCCCCAAAAACAGGCTTTTGCCGCATGCGGTCAGCCGGTTTTAATGAAAAATTACGATTCGTTTTTTAAAAAATATGGACTTAAAACGGCGCAGATTCTTTTAACCAAAGAGGACGTTTCCGTCAGAAAAAGGTTTACTAATGCACGAAATACTATAAATGAACTGCTCGGCAACGGAGTGATTCCTATAATAAACGAAAACGATACCGTTTCTTACGAGGAGATAAAGTTTTCCGACAATGACTATTTGTCGTCGCTTGTTTTGAACTTAGTTTGCGCCGACCTGTTTATAGTTCTTTCGAATGTAAAAGGGGTTTTCGATAAAAATCCAGCCGTTTATTCGGACGCAAAACCCGTTAAAGTTATAAGCGACATAGAAAATTATATAAAAAATTTTAAAGACGGGTCTAAAAGCGCTCATGGAACGGGAGGTATGAAGTCTAAGCTTTATGCGTCTTTTATCGCCGCAAGCACGGGTATAGACACCGTTATAGCTTCCGGCAAAGATAAAAAAAGCTTGGATTCTTTAGCAAAAGGCAGATTGTGCGGAACGCTGGTAGTTTCTTCGCGCGGCAATAAAATTAACAAAAAAAAGCACTGGCTTTTATTTGGAATGGAAAAAGCCGGAGAAATAATCGTAGATAAAGGGGCAGTGGAAGCTATTGCGCATCAAAACAAAAGCCTTCTTGCCGGCGGAATAATAAAAATAAAAGGCGATTTTAAAAAAGGGGACGGAGTTTACGTATTGGACGAAAAAGGAACGGTTTTGTCTAAAGGCATATCCAATTTAGATTCGGACGATATTAAAAAAATAAAAGGGTTAAGCTCTGAAGAGATAGAAGCTAAATTCGGAAAAGACAACATTTCTTCCCTCGTCGTGCATAAGGACAAGATGGTCGCAAATATATAAAAGGAGTAAATATGACAGATAATGATAGAATTAATATAGATACAAATAAAAATAATAATAAAACCGTTTCTATCGAAGAAATCGCCAAAAAGGCGCGCGATGCCTCCGGCAAAATAGCGGAAGCCGGTTCCGCCGTGAAACTTAGCGTCTTATCCACGCTAAAAGATCTTTTGATAAAAGACAGGAAAGCAATAGAAGCCGAAAACGAGAAGGACGTAGAAAGCGCAAAGGCGGCGGGATTAAGCAAACCGATGATAGACAGGCTCTTTATTAGCGGCAAAGTATTTTCTTCGATGCTTAATTCTATCGACGACGTAATGAAGATTAAAGATCCGGTAGGCGAAATAGAAAATATGGCGGTAAGGCCTAATGGGCTAATGGTCGGCAGGATGAGAATACCGCTCGGCGTAATAGGAATAATTTACGAATCGAGACCTAACGTTACCATAGATGCCTCTATTTTGTGCCTTTTGTCCGGCAACGCGGTAATATTAAGGGGAGGTTCGGAAGCTATAAATTCCAATAAAATGCTTGCTTCGATAGTTTCTGAAAGCCTCAGGATTAATGGTCTTCCCCCGGAAACCGTGTCCATAATCCCTTATATCGACAGATCTGCTATAACCGAAATGATATCGCTCAGAAAATATATAGACCTTATAATACCGCGGGGCGGCGAAGGGCTTATTTCTTTCGTAACCGAAAATTCTAAAATTCCGGTTATAAAACACGACAAGGGAGTCTGCCATATATACGTCGATAAATACGCCGATATAAAAAAAACGATAGACGTTATAATTAACGCAAAAGTTCAGAGGCCTTCGGTTTGCAACGCCTTAGAAACGCTTTTAGTCCATTCCGATATTATGAACGATTTTATGCCTGCAATGCTTGACGAACTTAAAAGGAATGAGGTTGAAACAAGAGTTGACGGCGAGATAATGAATATTTTTAAAAGCAGGTATAATTTTATAATTCCGGCCGCCGATGCGGACTGGGATGCGGAATACCTCAATCTTACGCTGGCGGTTAAAACCGTTAAAAATATCGGCGAAGCCATAAAACACATAAGGCTTCACGGTTCCAACCATACCGAATCCATAATGACGGAAAACTATACGAGAGCGCTTGAATTCATAAAAAAAGTAAATTCATCCTGCGTACTTGTAAACGCTTCCACCAGATTTAACGACGGTTTCGAGCTTGGGCTGGGCGCGGAAATAGGCATATCTACTTCTAAGATTCACGCATACGGACCTATGGGGGCAAAAGAACTTACTACCACTAAATTCGTAGTATTCGGGAATTATCAGAAAAGAACTTAAGGTTAAGTCAGTTTAAGTAAAGGCGAAAAAATTTAAATTATGAAAATAGGAATTTTCGGAGGCACCTTTAATCCTATACATTACGGCCATTTAAGGGCGGCCGAAGAAATAGCGGAAAAATTTTTGGACCAGGTTATATTCGTTCCTACAAATATAACGTCCAATAAAAATATTAACGCCGAAGCTCATCCGCAAAAAAGACTCGAAATGGCGGAAATAGCTATAAAGGGCGAGCAAAAATTTAAAGTTTCGGATATAGAAATTAAAAGAGGCGGATTTTCATATTCTTACGATACGATAGTAGAGCTTAAAAAAAAATATAAAGACGACGATTTATATTTTATAGCAGGAGCAGATGCTTTCTTAGGATTAAAAAGCTGGAAGAATGCCGAAGCGATATTGAGAACGATAGATTTTATAGTAGCAGGCAGACCGAAATACGGTTTTAAAAATTTAGTAAAGCTAATCGATTTTTTACCCGATAATTTAAAAGAAGATGCCGAAGTTGATTTAAAAGAGGAAAAAATCGTTATAGACGAAAAAAGAGCGGTTTATTTTTTTAATACGACTAAACTCGATATTTCTTCTACCGTTATAAGAAATAATTTTAAAAATAATATTTCAAACCTCTTTTTGTTGCCAAACGGCGTTATTAATTATATAATAAAAAATAAACTATATGAATCAAAACAGAAAACCGCTAAAAAGAACAAATAAAGACGTAAGGGCCGTAATAAATTTTCTTTTGGAAAAAAAAGCCCGTGATATAATAGTTTTAGACGTTAGAAAAATTTCAAGCATTACCGATTTTATATTCGTGGCAAGCGGTTCTTCGGACAGACACCTTAACACGATAGCCGATAACCTGCTGTCTTCTTTCAAACAAAAACCTCTTGGACAGGAAGGAATTTCTACGCCGGGCGCAAGATGGATAGTCATCGATTACGGCGGTATTATGGTTCATTTAATCCACGACGACTTGAGAAATTATTATAATATAGAAGGCTTGTGGCCGGAGGCTAAAGAATTAATAGTGGAATCTTCGTTCGGCGAAACCTTAAACGTTAATTAAAAATATAAACGTTATAAAGTTATTTTTAAACGTAAACGAATAAGGGCTATGAGTGTATATGCGGCAAATAAACCGTAATAAATGATGTATATAAATATATAGAAAAAAGGCAGACGTCAAATATGTATATAATAACCGTCATAGTAGCGATTCTTATTTTAGTCGCATTTTTTGAATATCTTTATGCCCTTAATCCTCAGAGGATTCCTCTCCATTATGCCCCGGGGAAACTTTACGTTATCCATAATTATCTTATAATTTACATATTCGCCGCATTCCTGATAGGAATAGCGATTATTTTAATAATAAACGTTTTAAAAGATTCTATAGTTCAGATTAAAAATATATTTTATAAAAGAAAGCAGTATATAAAAACCGAGCTTGACAATTCCGTAAATAAAGCGTTTGAAGCATACATTAAAGGACAGTACGATAAGGGAATAGATTTAATAAAAAAGTATTCAATTAATTATCCGAATAATATAGGGGCGTATCTTCTGCTTGTAAAAATATATAAACATAAAGGAAAGATTAAGGAAGCGGAAAATGCCTTGAATAAAGCATTAGAAATAGAAAAAGAAAATGTTACCGCGCTAAATGAAGCAGGTAATCTTTATAAACTTAATAAAGAGTACGATAAAGCCGTTTTTTATTTCAATAAAGCGCTTGAATATTCATCAGACGATCTTTACGCCATATCCCAGTTAAAAGATATTTTTATAAAAAAAGAGGAATGGAAAAACGCATACAGAATGTCCAAACTTTTTCTTTCCCAGTCTAAAGATAAAGATATAAACAAAAAAGAAGAACAGGTTATGCTGGGGTTAAAATATGAATTCGGCAAATATCTTCTAGAAACCGAAAACGATACGGTAAGATCAATGAAGCGTTTCAATCAAGTGCTTAGTCAGGACAAAAATTTTGTGCCGGCTTATTTGTCTCTGGGTGATGCTTTAATAAAAAAAGAAAAAATAAACGAAGCTTTTGAATTATGGGAAAAGGCATTTCTTAAAACGTCTAATTTAGCTATCGCAATAAAAATAGAGGATGTTTCGATTAAGACCAATCACCCCGAAAATATAATAAGATTTTATCAGGAGCTTATTTACGACAATCCTGAAAGATGGGAATACAGGCTTTTTCTAGGAAAATTGTATATAAGGTTGGAGATGATAGACGACGCTATAGAAACTTTATCTTTAATTCCGGCTAATATTTTTAAGGATAACGCCTTAAATTTACTGCTCGCAGAATGTTATTTTAAAAGAGGAAAATATAACGACGCATCGGTAAACTTTAGAAAAGCCCTTAAAAATAACTATCCCGTTAAACTGCCTTTTGTATGTTCCAACTGCGGTTATACATCTTATAATTATTCGTCTATATGTCCTTCCTGCAATAAATGGAACACTTATAATATTAAAACTGCCGG
Source organism: Candidatus Acidulodesulfobacterium acidiphilum (assembly GCA_008534395.1). Lineage (NCBI taxonomy): Bacteria > Candidatus Acidulodesulfobacteriota > Candidatus Acidulidesulfobacterales > Candidatus Acidulidesulfobacteraceae > Candidatus Acidulidesulfobacterium > Candidatus Acidulidesulfobacterium acidiphilum. The sequence continues at coordinate 22,506 of SHMQ01000009.1, read as the reverse complement.
CACGTTATATGAAGTCGCAGCCAAAGACGATGAAAAAAATATTTCTTCTATACTTGGATAGATAACGTTTTGGAATTTTATGTATTGGCCGTGCGTATGAATAATATAACTCTTAATAGGTAACAAATAATGCAAAATTTTAAAAAAGCCGTTTTGATAATAATGGACGGTTTCGGAATATCCGAAAAGATTAAAGGAAATGCAATAATAAACGCTAAACCTGAATTTATCGAAAAACTTTTTAAAAATTATCCGTACACTACTTTAAAGGCGCACGGTCTGGATGTTGGATTGCCGGAAAATACTATGGGTAATTCCGAGGTCGGACATTCCAACATAGGCGCGGGTCGTGTAATCATGCAGGATTTAACGAAAATAGACCTGCTTATAAAAGAGGATAAACTTAAAACTAACGACGCCTTATCGGAATTTATCGAAAAAATAAAAAAGGGGAATTCCACGGTTCATCTTATAGGTCTTCTTTCCGAAAGCGGCGTGCATTCAGAATTAAATCATTTATTATACCTGACGGGCGTTTTTTATAAAAACGGAATAAAAAAAATTTATATTCATCCTTTTTTGGACGGCAGGGATTCTCCGCCGCAAAGTTCGCCGATTTTTCTTAACAAACTAATGGAGCATATAAAGCCTTATGCAGGTAAAGTATTTATTTCGACGCTTTGCGGAAGGTTCTATGCTATGGACAGGGATACACGCTGGGACAGGGTTGAAGTCGCTTTTAATTTGCTGACTCAGGCAAAAGGAGAAAAAATCAGCAATCCGTTGGAAGCCGTAAAGAAATTTTACGACAATGGTATTACGGATGAATTTATGCCGGCGATAGTAATTGATAACGGCGCGGAAAACGACGGCAGAATTAAAGCAAACGACGGCGTTTTTTTCTTTAATTTCAGGGCAGACAGGGCAAAAGAGATTACTATGTCGCTTACTTTTGACGATTTTAATTATTTTTCCAGAGGACAGTTCAAACCCGTCAAAAATTTTATTACTATGACTAAATACGATGACTCTTTTAAAAATAAATATATGATAGAACCTCAAAATTATTTAAATATTCTGGGAGAGGTTATATCGAATTGCGGTTTTAACCAATTCAGGATAGCGGAAACCGAAAAATATGCTCATGTAACCTATTTTTTTAATTGCGGCAGAGAGGAGCCTTTTAAAAACGAAGAAAGGTTGCTTATACCTTCTCCGAGAGAATTTAAAACATATGATTTAATACCCGAAATGAGCGCGTTTAAAATTAAAGACGCACTTATAGAAAAGATAAAATCAAATAAATATGAATTAATAGTGTGTAATTTTGCAAATTGCGACATGGTAGGGCATACCGGTAATTACGATGCCGCCATAAAAGCGGTTCAGGCGGTCAATTCGGTAATTAGTGAGATAATACCCGTAATTTTAAGCCTCGAAGACTGCATATGCGTCATAACTGCAGACCACGGCAATGCGGAAACCATGATAGACGATAACGGAGAGCCTATGACTAATCATACTCTCAATCCTGTACCGTTCGTTATAGTTTCAAACGATTTTAAGAAAATTTCACCTTTAAAGCCGGGTAGGCTTGCAGATATTGCGCCGACCATTTTAAAGTTAATAGGATTAGAAGTGCCGGCCGAAATGACCGGCCGCGTTTTATGGGAATAGTTTCGTTTATTTATCAAGGACAGGCAGTAAGATTGGATGTTTTTTTATCTGCAAAATTTTCCGATAAAACAAGAACTTTCATTAAAAAGCTGATTTTAAGCGGTGCGGTAGAAGTAAACGGAGCCGCAGTAAAAAAACCTGCCTATTTATTAAAAGAAGGTAGTCTGATAGTTTTTAAGGAACCTGAATTAATTAAACCGGGAATAAAGATATTCGACAGAGATATAGAAATAATTTATGAAGATGAATATATTGCGGCAGTAAATAAGCCTGCAGGCATTTCGTCCCACCCTGGAAAAGGGAATTACGACAATACCCTTGTTAATATTTTAATTGGTAAGATATCAAATCTCTCAGGAATAGGAGGAGTAGAAAGACCCGGGATAGTTCACAGGTTGGACAAAGATACTTCGGGTATTATGCTTATAGCTAAAAACGATTTTGCGCATAATGCTCTTGCGGAAAGTTTTAAAAATAGGGAAATTAAAAAAACTTATTTTGCGGCGGTTTACGGCATTATAACTCAAAAATGCGGATGTATAGAGGGGTTTATAAAAAGGGATGCCGGAAGCAGGATTAAAATGGCAATGGATAAAAAAGAAACGGGGAAACACTGCCTTACCCGCTATGAAAATATGAGATATATAAGAGGTGTTGCGACGTTACTTAAGGTTTTGCCTGAAACGGGAAGAACGCATCAGATAAGAGTCTCTCTTTTTGGGACAGGTTATCCTATAGTAGGAGACAAACTTTATAAAAGAAAGGATATAGAAAACAGATATAAAAGTTTAAATTTTGTCAAAAGACAGATGCTTCATGCTTACATGCTGGAATTTCCGCACCCGGCGAATAGAGAGAAAATTGTGTTAAAAGCAAATTTTCCTAACGATATGCTCTGGTTATTAGATGATTTAGACGATAAAAATACGCTATTATGATTTATAAGTTAAATAAAAACGATTTGAATCTTGAAGAATTTGGCGTCAAATATGGTTTTCTGAACGGTTCTATCGATTTTAATCCTGCGAATCCTGCAAGCGGATCGGCAAGAAAAGAGTTTTTAAATATCGTTTCCGAAGATTATTTATATGAAGTCAAACAGACTCACGGTATAAATATTAACGTTTTAGACGAAAAATTTAAAGAAAACGAAAAAAATATACGCAATTTTTTTGATTACGGAGATGCAGACGGCGTTTTTACAGGACGGAAAGGCATAGTTTTGTGTATAAGGACGGCAGACTGCGTGCCGGTGCTTTTCGCATGCTTTACAGGAAAAACCGTTGCAGCCGTCGGCGCCGTGCATTGGGGTTGGAAAGGCACTTACGGCGGGATAGTAAGAAATGCCTTATATATAATGACGAACAGATTCAATATAAACGCAGGTTCAATTTTGGCAGTTATAGGTCCTTCGATATGTAAAAAATGCTATGAAGTTAAAGAAGATTTTTTGAATTTATTTTTAAAACAAAATAATTTAAATATTAAATTTTTTAAACAAAACGCCGATGAAGGTAAAATTTTTTTCGACTTAAAAGCATATATTAAAAATGAATTAATTTTAAACGGCTTAAGCGGCAAAAATGTTTACGACATAAATAAATGCACTCTTGAAAACGAAGATTTTTTTAGTTACAGACGCAATAAGACCGATAAAAGGCAGGTTTCTTTTATCTCGATAGCAAATTAAAGATTAAGTATTACGGAACTTTATAAATAATAAAAATAGATGATTAAAATAGGATTGACCGGCTCTATAGGCTCCGGCAAGACTGCCGTTCTTAATTTATTTAAGGATTTTGGTTTTTTAACGGTAAATCTTGACGAAGAGGCAAAAAAAATTTATAAAAAAAATAGCTTTGAGTATAAAAAAATTGTTGATTTTTTTGGAAATAAAATCTTAAATAAAGATTATGATATAGACCGTAAGATACTTGCCGGCATAATTTTTTCGGATATTTCAAAGAAAAAAATCTTAGAAGATATAGTTTATCCTGCTTTACGGAAAAATATAGAAGTATTTCTTGCCGAAAGCGGTAAAAGCGCAGCCGTTATTGAAGGAGCAGTTATCATAGAATCGGGATATTATAAAAATTTAGATAAATTAGTCGTAGTAACCTGCGATTTTTCAAAAAGGCTCATGCGGTCTTATAAAAAATTCGATATAGAAGACTTTGTAAAAAGAGATGAAAATCAATTGAATCAGAAGGGAAAAATTAAAAAATCAGATTTTATAATAAACAATAATTTCGGATTTAACTTTTTAATTCCTCAAATTGAATATTTTGTTAAATTTTTGAAAAATATATACGGAGATAAACTAAAATCTATCTCGATAAATATACCTGTTTCCAATAAGATATAATACTTAAAAATAAAATAATAAATAAAATTAAATAAGCTCCATAAAAATAACGTAAATAATCGACATATTTGCTTTTTGAATATAATTTAGAATGAGAAAAGGAGACATTAGCTTATGGAAGAGAATAAAAATTGTGAAGATATAGGATATAAATTAATAGAAGAACTTATGGAATTTGCTTCGCAAAAAAAAACGAAAGAAGAGATTATGCATTTCGTAAATATTGCATTCGAATATTCTTTTGGCGCAGCCGCCATTATGTTTTTGCACAAAAAATACGATTCCGGCGAAAGCGTTAAAATATCGAGAGGCTATTCCAATTTTTTTATTAAAAAAATTAACGAGAATCCACCTTATAAAATTATCGAAAACTTAAGCCGTTTGAAAAGAGGACTTTTTATAGATTTCAAAAAAGAAAAGGAAAAATACGATGAATACAAAGTCTTATTTGAGCATGAAAACGTTTCGGAACTTTATGCTTATGAACTTAAGACGCCATATTCGGACTCATATTTTGTTATAACATATTCCATTAAAGGTTTTAAAAATTGTTGTTTTGATAAAGCTAAAGTTTTTGATACCTTTTTTGCCATTCTGGCATATATTTTAAACTCGGAGAGGTCTATCCAAGTAATGAGGGATTGTTCCCAGGTAGATTACGTGTCGGGACTGAATAATTTTAAGTATTTTCATGAAAAACTGTTTCAGGAAATGCAAAAAGCGGTAAAGGACGGCAGTAAGTTATCCGTTGGATTAATTTCCATAAATCAGCTAAACAAGTTAAATTCCGTCAGCGGGCATGCGGCGGGCGATAAAAATATTTCTATTATAGCAAATATAATCAAAAAAAATATGAGAGCATTCGATACTGCATCAAGGTATGGCAATAAATTTATAATATTATTTCCAAATATCGGAAAAGAAGAGGTTAATACGATAATTCAAAAAGTATTCGACGAAACCGAAGATTCTTTTAAAAAAGACGGTCAGGAAATTTTATCGTTGAATGCCGGCGTTTCAGAATTTCCCGGGGACGGCAGTAACGAAAGAACTATTCTCGATATTGCCGAAGGTCGTCGAATAGATGCAAAAAGAGAAAAAAGATGGGCTGTTATATAAAAATAATTTTTAAAGGAGTTCTTTATGAACATTAAGGAGTTATCGGTAAAAAAAATTAACGAACTGCTGCAAATAGCCAAGGATTACAATATAGAAGGCGCATCTGGTATGCGCAAGCAGGATCTGATATACGCTCTGCTTCAAGCAGAAACTGAAAAGAATCAGCAGGCGGAAAAAAACGGATTGATTTCCGGAGAAGGAGTTTTAGAAATTCTACCTGATCAATACGGTTTTTTAAGATCGCTTGAAGCAAATTATCTTCATGGTCCTGACGATATCTATGTGTCTCCGTCGCAGATAAGAAAATTCGGATTAAGAACCGGCGATACTATACGCGGAATTATAAGGCCGCCCAAAGACAGCGAAAGATTTTATGCGCTTTTGAAAGTAGAGAGTATAAACTTCGAGGATCCGGAAATTGCGAAAGAAAAGATATTATTCGATAATTTGACGCCTTTATATCCCGAAGAAAAAATAAATCTTGAATTCGACCCGAAGAATATGTCTACAAGGCTTATGGATTTATTAATTCCTATAGGTAAAGGGCAAAGAGGGCTGATAGTCGCTCCTCCGAGAACAGGCAAGACCATGCTGCTTAAAGATATTGCGCACGCAATAAATGCGAATCACAAAGAGATTTTTCTTATGGTGCTTTTAATAGACGAAAGACCGGAAGAGGTTACCGATATGCAGAGATCGGTTAACGGAGAGGTTATAAGTTCAACTTTCGACGAACCGCCTCAGAGGCATATTCAAATTGCGGAAATTGTTATAGAAAAAGCAAAAAGATTGGTGGAAGCAGGAAAGGACGTAGTTATTTTGCTTGACTCTATTACGAGGCTTGCAAGGGCATATAACGTTACTATACCGTCTTCGGGAAAAGTATTATCCGGAGGCGTAGATTCGAATGCGCTGCATAAACCTAAAAGATTTTTTGGAGCGGCAAGAAATATAGAAGAAGGCGGAAGCTTGACTATTATAGCTACGGCTTTAATAGACACCGGTTCAAGGATGGATGAAGTAATTTTTGAAGAATTCAAGGGAACGGGTAACCTTGAAGTCAATTTAGATAGAAAACTTTCTGAAAAAAGAATTTTTCCGGCAATAGATATAAATAAATCAGGCACGAGAAAAGAAGAACTTCTTGTAGATAAGGACCATTTAAAAAAGGTATGGATATTAAGAAAACTACTGTCAACTATGGATACTCCCGAAGCAATGGAGTTTTTGCTAGACAAAATAAAAAATACGAAATCCAACGCCGACTTTTTAAATTTAATGAATCAATGATAGGCTGAGGAAATGAAATTCAATTACGTATCCAAAAATTGAATTATTGTACTTTATATGTATGTTTAAAGAAAATGCCGATATGCCGATAAATGCCGCCGATATTTTAAATAATATAAGCGACGGTATTATCGTTATAGACGAAAATTATAAAATAGTATATGCAAATAAGCGTTTTATAAATGATTCAGACATGCCGGCTTCCGAAATAATAGGAGGATATTGTTATAAGGTTAGTCATTTTAGGGATGAACCTTGCGATCCACTGCTTGAATCCTGCTCCATAGAAGAAGTTATTAAAAAAGGCAAGACCGTAAAAGTTATACACGGCCATTACGGAAGACACGGTAAGGAAATTGCCGTAGAGATAAATTCTGCACCTTATACGAACGAAAAAACCGGAAAAAGATATGCCGTAGAGGTTTTGAGATGCCTCGGAAACGGTTCCAACGCCCACTTAAAATTTAATCTTTCCCAGCGTTTGTCCGAAGTAGGACTTCTTGCGGAAGGAGTCGCTCATGAGATAAATAATCCGCTCAATAATATACTTGCATCTATAGACATGATAAAAATATGCGCCGGTAATTCCGAACTTATTCAAAATAAGGATATTGCAAATATAATGAAAGAAGGCGGATGCGATATAAAGAAATATTTTGAATTAATGAAGGATGAAATTGAAAGATGCAAAGATATTACAAAAAAACTCCTTACTTTATCCCGTCCGGTTTCCAATGCCGGCGATATAGTCGACGTAAACAATTCAATAGAAGAAACGCTTGCGCTTATTTCTTTCACGGCGGGGAAAAAGAATATTATGATAAAAAAGAACCTTGCCGGCAATATCCCGCTTATAAGTTTTTCAGAAGCCGGACTCAGGCAGGTTTTATTAAATATAGGTTTAAATGCCGTGCAAGCCGTTCGCGAAGAAACAGGAATAGTATATTTTATAACAAAAAAAATAAAAGATTATATTTATATAATAATAGTCGATAATGGCTGCGGTATCGCGCAGGAAGATATTAAAAAAATTTTCGACCCGTTTTTTTCTAAAAGAAAAAACTCTGCAAGCACAGGGCTTGGTCTGTCTATATCTATGAGCATTGTTAAATCTCTGGGCGGGTCAATAGAGGTCAGGTCAAAACTTGATTACGGAACCAAATTTACTATAAAAATTCCAATTAATAAAAATTTTTCGGAAAATAAAGAAATTTAATATGGACAACCACTCAGTTTCTATACTTATAGTCGATGACGATATCAATTACAGAAAAATTCTCTCCGATTTTTTAAAAAACGAAGGTTATGACGTTGATTCCGCAAATTCGGCCGAAGAAGCTATAGACAGATTGGAAAAAGATTTTTTTAATATTATTATATCGGATTTAAAACTTCCCGGAAAAACGGGCATAGAATTATTAAAAACCGTAAAGTCAAGGTCGGAAGACATAGAGATTATAATTCTTACCGCATTCGGCAGTGTCGATTCGGCGGTATCGGCTTTGAAAATCGGGGCATGCGACTATTTAGTAAAACCTTTAAGTCTAGAAGAGCTCAGTATAACCTTAAAAAAACTGGTAGAAAAATTACAGCTTAAAAATTACGCCTCTTATTTTAAGAGAGAAATATTTAAAAAATTTTTTATAGGAAAATCTAAAGCCGCCGCTAAGGTTATCGACGATATTACAGTAGCGGCAAAATCTAATTTAAACGTTTTAATATCGGGAGAATCAGGAACTGGCAAAGAACTTAGCGCAAATCTTCTACACAGGCTATCTTCAAGGAGGGATAAACCGTTTATAATAGTAGATTCCTGCAATTTGTCAGAAAATCTTTTCGAATCCGAACTGTTCGGACACGAAAGAGGTTCTTTTACTGGCGCAGATGTTCTTAAAAAAGGACTTCTTGAATATGCGGACAAAGGCACGCTGTTTATAGACGAAATAGGCGAAGTAAGCGGTATAATACAGGCTAAACTTTTAAGGATAATAGATACTAAAAGTTTCAGGAGGGTAGGTTCGTCGAAAAATATTTTTATTGATAGCAGAATTATAACGGCAACGAATAAAAATTTAAAAAAGATGGTAGAAGAGGGGAAATTCAGAGGAGATTTGTTTTACAGGATAAGCGGCTTTACTATAGAACTTCCGCCCTTAAGGGAAAGAAAAGAAGATATTCCTTATTTAGCGCACTACTTTATGACCAAAGAAAATAAAGTTCAGTATTCAAAACCTATTTCACAATCTGCGCTAAATAAGTTAATGGATTACGCTTGGCCTGGAAACGTAAGGGAACTGAAAAACGTAATAGAAAGGTCTATAGTTTTATCCGAAGGTAAAGAAGAAATTACGGACGACGCTATTCAAATAGAGATTGCCGGAAACAAGAATTTAAACTGCGGAGACGAGTTTGCAATGTTTGTAAAAAAAATACCAATTAAAGAAATAGAAGAGAAATACATAAGCTATCTTCTTTCCAAGGGGCATACGAGAGCTGAAATAGCCGATATTATAGGCGAAAGCGAAAGGTCGGTTTACAGGAAACTTGCCGGTATAAAAATTTAACTAATTAAGTTTATTTATTGTTTTAAAAAATAATTGTAACATATTTTTTTTTATTGGATTAAAATATAAACACTGTGGTTTTAATAAAATAATTTGTTATACCTTAAGGAGAGTGTGCCTGTATGAATTTATCTATAATTAAGAAGACTTCTATTAAAACTAAACTTATTTTCCTAACTACGATAACATCTATGCTGGTGCTTTTTGCGCTAACTTATTATGCTTTATATTTTCAAAATAAGATGTCCGTAAAAACTACTTCTTTAGATGCGATAGTTACGGCAAAAACAATGCTTTCCAGTTTGAACGCCATGATGCTTAACGGTACCATTGCAAATAAATCCGACAGGCGCCAATTATTTAAAATATACAGGAAAATCAAGGGAATTAAATATTTTAAGTTAGTAAGGGGCAATCCCGTCAATAAAGAATTTGGACCCGGTTTAAAACAGGAGATGCCTAAAACTAAATTCGACAAAGAAATACTCGCCTCAAAAAAAGAGATAATAAAACCTTTCAAAAAAAACGGACAGGAATATTTAAAAATAGGCGTTCCTTTTATTGCAAAAAAGATGTCGAGGGGCATAGACTGCCTTATGTGCCATACCGTCAAGCAGGGAACCGTTTTAGGCGGCGTCGAACTTGTGTATTCTCTAAAAAACGCGGTTGACGCTTCGAATATTTTTATGAGAAATATGATTACTATTTCAATTATTTTCATTATTCTTTTTGTAATAATAATTTTTCTTGCTTTAAAATTTATTTTTGAAAAGCCTATAAGAAAACTTTATGACAAGCTTAACGAAATTGTCAGGGGCGATGGAGATTTAAGTAAGTTAATACAAATGGATTATTTGGAAAATAACGAAATTAAGCTTAGAAGAAGCAAAGCTTGCAAGCTAGAAGAAAATGAATTAAAAGACAGATGCTGGGATGTTCATCAAGATAGATATGGAGAAGAAGGCAGTAAAATTTGTACCAGTTGTAATGTTTTTAAAAATTCGGTTTATGACGAAATAACGGCTGTTACCAATAAATTTAATAAATTTATTATAGATATAAGGGAAATAGTGCAGTCTATTACCGAAGAAGCTATGACAATAGTAGACGTAAGCACAACTATAGAGGGGCACGTAGATGAAATAAGTGCTAAAGCCCAGGAGCAGGCGGAGCTTGCAACCCATGTTGCGGCGGCTTCGGAAGAAATGTCGCAGACCATTAAGGAAATTGCAAAAAATACCCAGAATGTAAGTTCCGTTGCAAAAGAAGCATCCGACAGCGCAAAGAGCGGTTTCGATATAGTAGAAAAATCAATATCCGGCATTAAAAATGTTGCCGTGCTTACTCAGCAACTTGGCAGTTTGATAAACGGATTAGAGCAGAGTTCCTTTGAAATAGGGGAAATAATATCGGTTATTAACGATATAGCCGACCAGACTAATCTGCTTGCTCTTAATGCCGCTATAGAGGCTGCCCGCGCCGGAGAATCCGGCAGGGGATTTGCCGTAGTAGCGGACGAAGTACGAAAATTAGCCGAAAGAACCGTGAAGGCCACAAAAGAAATAGCAGCGAAAGTCCAGACGATGCAGCAAAGCACTCAAAATACTAAAACTTCTATGGATAAGACTTTAAGCGAAGTAGATTTATCGGTCGGTTATGCTTCAAAAGCCGGAGAATCGCTTGACAGCATAGAAAAAAATATTGTGGTTTTAACGGACCAGATAAGTTCCATAGCCGCCGCTTCGGAAGAGCAGACTGCGGCTACCAACGAGATTTCCCAGAATATCGAGACGGTTTCCACTCTGTCGGTGTCTAATTCCGAAAAATCTTCTAATACGGCAAAGGAGGCTGCTTCTATTTACGGAGAACTCGAAAAATTAATCGGTATATTAAAGAAATTTAAATATTAATTTAATAAAAATTAATTTACTTTATGGGGGATTTACTTTATGAGTACTTTTGACAGTCTGTCTCAGGAGAAGGATATCTTTTTTCCGTCTAAAGAAACATTAAAAAACAGTTATGTTGAAGATTATGAAAAACTTCATGAATATTCCATAAATGAAAACGAAAAATTCTGGGACGAGACTGCAAAACAGTTGTCATGGTTCAGACACTGGGATAAAGTGTTAGATCAATCAAATCCTCCTTTTTATAAATGGTTTACGGGAGGCAAAACCAATATAGCCTATAATGCTTTAGACAGGCATATAACGACGTTTAGAAAAAATAAGCTGGCGATAATATGGGAAGGCGAAGACGGTACAGAAAGGGTTTATACTTATTTCTCTTTATATAAAGAGGTAAATAAGTTTGCAAACGTTTTAAAAAGTTTTGGAATAAAAAAAGGCGATACGGTTACTATTTATCTTCCAAACATACCTGAAATCGCCATAAGCATGCTGGCATGCGCAAAAATAGGGGCAATACACAGCGTAGTTTATGCAGGTTTTTCGGCAATGGCTTTAAAAGACAGAATATTAGATGCTCAGAGTAAGCTGCTTATTACAGCAGATGGAGCCTTCCGGGGCGGTAAGGTCGTAGAGCTTAAAAAAATAGCCGACGAAGCGGTAACTAAAGCTCCGGTCGTTCAAACCGTTATCGTAGTAAAAAGAACCTGCAAAGAAGTTTTTATGGATACGTCGAGGGATTTTTATTACGACGAACTTATGAAACTGCCCATAGCTAACCCTTATCTTAAAACGGAAGAGCTTGATGCGGAAGATCCTCTTTTTATACTTTATACGTCGGGAACTACAGGAAAGCCTAAAGGCATATTGCATGTTCACGGCGGATATTCCGTAGGAACATATATAACTTCAAAATACGTTTTTAATATAAACGATACAGATACTTACTGGTGCGCCGCCGACCCGGGCTGGATAACGGGACATTCCTACATAATTTACGGACCTTTGATTAACGGAGCTACGACGCTTATGGTAGAAGGTTCGCCTTATTATCCTTACCCCGACAGATGGTGGAGGATAGTCGAAAAACACGCCGTAAATATATTTTATACTTCCCCTACCGCTATAAGAGGCGTTATGAGATTCGGGGAAAACTGGCCAAACAGGCATAATCTCAGTTCTCTTAAAATTCTCGGAAGCGTCGGCGAACCAATAAATCCTGAGGTTTGGCGCTGGTATTATAAGCACATAGGCAAAGAAAAATGTCCTATTATGGATACGTGGTGGCAGACCGAATCCGGTATGTTTCTTATAACGCCTGTGCCGTCTTTGCCTCTAAAGCCGGGCTCATGCGGAAAACCTTTTCTTGGAATAGACGCAGATATTTTCGACGAAAACGGCAATAGCGTCAAAGAACCTGACAAGGGCGGTTATTTGGTAATTAAAAAGCCTTGGCCTTCAATGATGAGGACTATTTATAAAGACGAAAACAGATATAAAGAAACTTATTTTTCTAAATTTAACGGCGTATATCTTGCAGGAGATACCGCAAAGAAAGATAAAGAAGGCTATTTTTACGTTATGGGCAGAATAGACGACGTCATTAAAGTTTCGGGATACAGGTTGGGAACAGCCGAGATAGAAAGCGCTTTAATTACCCACGAAGCGGTCGCGGAGTCTGCGGTAATAGGCAAGCCCCATGATGTTAAAGGCAATTCGATAAAGGCTTTCGTAGTGTTGAAGCCCGGCATAGATAAAACCGATGCTCTTATGGACGATATTAAAGCTAACGTCGGGAAAACGCTTGGCCCTATTGCAAAACCGGACGAGATTGAGTTCGTCGATTCTCTTCCTAAAACGAGAAGCGGTAAAATTATGAGAAGGGTTTTAAAAGCTAGGGAAATGGGCATAAGCGAAGGAGATTTATCGACCATCGAGGAAGATTAGTAAAATAAAATTAGGAGGGTAAAAAATGAAGTTTAAAATAACAGATTCAATCGATAAAAACTTATCTGAAAGCAAATCAGGCGAATTAAATCATATTTTTGTTTTTGGAGTTTTTCAGGGAGAAGAAAATAGTTTTTTAAAATCTGGAAATTTTAAGAAGTTAGAATTTATTTATAAAAGACTTAAACGCTTAGATTTTAAAGCAAAAAAAGGAAAGAGCGTTCTTATAGAATCCCCTGTTTATTCATTAATTTACGGATTAGATAAAAAGGACAAATTTAATTACGACTCTTTAAGAAGTTTTATTGCGGCGGCGGCTAAAACTGCTAAGACAAACAAATCTTATGAAATAACGGTAATAATACCGGAATTAAGCGGCGAATACTATATAAAGAAAGGATTATTTTATTCGGCAGCGGCAATATCGGAGGGAGCCGAATTAGGTTTGTACGAGTTTAAAAAATATATGTCTAGCGCTTTAATCGATAAAGGAAAGGCAAAAACAGGCAAGGATGAAAAATACCCTGAAGTTATAAATATTCATTTTAACGGCTTAAAAGCTTCTAAGGATAATCTTAAAACTGCAGATGAAGGTTTTGATTTCGGTAAAAAAACGGCGTCTGCCGCTAATTTTGCTCGCGATATAGTAAATGAGCCGGGTAACGTCGTAACCCCCGAATATTTAGCAGATTTAGCAACGAAAATATCTAAAGAAAGCGGTTTAGATTGCGAAATATTTAACGAAAAAGAGATAATCAAAAAAGGAATGAATGCATTTTACGGAGTAGCGCGCGGTTCTAAAAACCCTCCAAGATTTATTCATTTAACGTATAAGCCGAAAAATAAGCCTAAGAGTAAAAATATCAAAAAAATCGCCTTAATCGGAAAAGGCATTACTTTCGACAGCGGAGGACTTTCGTTGAAGCCGGCTGATTTTATGACTACCATGAAAAGCGATAAATCGGGGGCTTGCACCGTGCTCGGTATTATGAAGCATATTAAAAATTTCGATTTAGAGTTAGAAGTTCACGGTATTATTGCGGCTTGCGAAAATATGCCCGACGGCGGAGCGCAAAGACCCGACGATATAGTTAAGGCTTTAAACGGCAAGACTATAGAGATAGATAATACGGATGCTGAAGGTAGACTGACTTTGGCGGACGCTTTAAGTTTCACGTCGGAGTTAGGCGTTGACGAAATTATAGACCTTGCTACCTTAACAGGAGCTTGCGTAATTGCGCTTGGAGAATACACTTCCGGAGTTATGGGAAACGATAAAGACCTCATATCCAATATAATATCGGTAAGCCAAATTACCGGAGAAAGAATGTGGGAACTTCCTTTCGACGATAACATGAAGGAAAAACTTTCAAGTCCGATTGCAGATTTAAAAAACGTAGGCAACAGATACGGCGGGGCGATTACGGCAGGAATGTTTCTGGAAGAATTCGTTCCCGATAAGGCTAAATGGTGTCATATAGACATAGCCGGACCTGCTTTTACCAAAACGGGTTTTAATTATAATCCAAAGGGCGGTACAGGGGTCGGAGTGAGGACTTTACTTTATTATTTAAATCAGCATAAATTATAATAGTAAATATAAATATATGCATATGTATATATTTATTTAAATTTTTTTTATAAATTATAATTTTATAACTTGATTTTTGAGTATATCATATGATATACTCAAAAAGTTTAGATTAATAACATTAAACTATATGATCTTAACTATTAATTAAATGAATAATAGTATAAACAATAACGGTTTAATTTCTTTTCTGCCCATATTTATAATGCTTGTTATAGCAATTATATTTGCGGTTTTTACCATTTTAATATCTAATTTTATCGGAAAAAAGACATATGAGTCCGGCAAATTAAAAGCATATGAATGTGGCGTCGAGCCGACCGGCGAACCCCACGTTAAATTCGACGTAAAGTTTTATCTAATAGCTATATTTTTTCTTCTTTTCGATATAGAAGCCCTTTTTCTGTTTCCTTGGGCGGTTATATTTTCGCATCTTGGAATACTTGGGTTTGTAGAAATGTTTTTATTTATAGTAATCTTAGTAATCGGTCTGCTTTACGTATGGTTAAAAGGAGCGCTTAAATGGGAATAGAAGAGCATCTCGGCGATAATATAATTACCGCTTCATTGGATAAAATTGTTTCTTGGGGCAGAAAATGGTCGATATGGCCTGCAACATTCGGGCTTGCATGTTGCGCTATAGAAATGATGACGGTTGCATCATCAAGATACGATTTCGACAGATTGGGTTTAATATTCAGGTCAAGTCCAAGACAGTCGGATTTAATAATAGTATCAGGCAGAGTTTCATATAAAATGGCACCGATGGTTAAAAGAGTTTACGATCAGATGCCTAATCCTAAATGGGTTATTGCAATGGGCGACTGTGCATGTTCGGGTGGTCTTTTTAATGTTTACAGTATTGTTCAGGGTGTCGATACTATTATTCCTGTAGATGTATATATACCAGGCTGCCCACCGCGTCCGGAAGCACTTATTTACGGAATAGTAAAACTTCAAGAAAAAATAGAAAAAGGCACTTTAAAGCATGAAGAGCCGCCTAAATTACATATAGACAGCAATAAAAAATATTAATTAATATAAGTAAATACTAATGAAAGACTACGATATGGATATAATGTTTGCATTAACCGTTATTAAAGAAGCAATGCCGAAATCTATTATCGCTTCAGACATTGTTAACGGCGATACCCATATAAGAATTAAAAGAGAAGATTTGTTACAATTTGCATTATTTTTAAAAAACGATGCAAGATTAGAGTTCGATATGCTTTCCGATTTATTTGCGGTAGATTATCCCAAAAGAGCTGAAAGAATAGAGGTTATTTACAATTTTTATTCTATAAAAAATAATTTTAGAGTTTTCGTAAAAATTTGGAGTAAAATAGATGAACCTGAGTATCCTAGTTTGACTTCAGTTTATAATTCGGCAGACTGGTTTGAAAGAGAAGTTTACGATATGTTTGGGCTTAAATTTAAAGACCATCCTGATTTAAAAAGAATTTTGAATCCCGACGACTGGGTCGGCCATCCGCTGCTTAAAGATTATCCTTTAAGGCAGAGACCTGAACCGAAGGATATTGAAATGGATGCTCCCGGTTATGTAGATTTAGAACAAATTAAATAATACTGTAAATAATTTAACTATGATTGCGCAGAAAGATTTTTTAATTGAAAATGATAAGTTCGTATTGAACATAGGGCCTTCTCATCCGGCTACGCACGGAGTTCTCAGAGTTTTAGTTCAATTGGATGGAGAAACTATAATTCATGCAGAGCCTATAATAGGTTATTTGCATACCAGCATGGAAAAATTTGCAGAATATAAAACTTATCATCAGGCTGAAACTATTACCGACAGAATGGATTATGTAGCGGGCGCCTCAAACAATCTCGGCTATATATTGGCGGTAGAGAAGCTTTGTGGAGTTAAAGCGCCTAAGAGAGCCGAATATGTCCGCGTTATTTTAGCCGAATTTACCAGAATAAGCTCTCATCTCGTCTGGCTTGCGACGCATGCGGTAGATTTGGGTGCATTAACCGAGTTTCTATACTGTTTCCGCGAAAGAGAATTAATATTAGATATAATAGAAACAATTACTGGTCAAAGAATGACGCCTTCTTTTTTCCGCGTAGGCGGTCTTGCAATGGACTTTCATAGTGATTTCATTGAGAAAACCAGAGATTTTATAAAGATTTTTCCAGATAAGGTAAATGAGTATGAAGCGCTTCTTACTAAAAATAAAATATGGCTTGAAAGAACAAAAAATTTGGGAATAATTTCGGCAGAAAGCGCGATAAATTTTGCACTTACTGGTCCTTCTCTCAGAGGCAGCGGAGTTAAATACGACGTACGTAAAGTAAATCCTTATTCCAGTTACGAAGACTTTGATTTTGAAGTGCCGATAGGCGATAACGGCGATACATACGACAGATACGTAATTAGGATAGAGGAGATGCGGCAGAGCCTTAAGATAATATCGCAGGCTGTAGAAAATATTCCAGAAGGCGAATATTTAAGCCATGACGAATATCCCTTATACGTTAAACCGACTAAGAAAAGGTCATTGACTACTATGGAAGGTATGATTTTTAATTTTAAATTCGGTATGGAAGGAATTAAACCTCCAAAAGGAGAAGCTTACGTTTCTATAGAAAATCCCAGAGGAGAATTAGGTTTTTATCTAGTTTCAGACGGCTCCGGCTATCCTTACAGAATGAGAGTCAGGCCGCCGTCGTTTTGTAATATAAGCGCTCTTAACGAGATGACTAAAGGGCATATGATAGCTGATTTAATTGCGATAATGGGAAGCGTCGATATATTGCTCGGCGAAGTTGACAGATAAAAATAAATTAATTATGAAAATAATAGACAAATTAAGCGACAGGTTAGACCTGAAATTTTTTGAACGCTCAGGTCATAAAAAAATATCGTCTGTATTAAACTGGACGGGTGTTGCCTTATTGGACGAAAATGATAATAAGGTTGACCTTGCCAGATGTTATATGCAGGAACTGCAGAAAATATCATGTGGAGTGTGCACTCCTTGCTCGCACGGAACTGCAGTAGCGTCGGAAATTTTAGAAAATATTTGCAGCGGAAAAGCCATAATTGAAGATCTTGATAGGTTGAAGAACCAGTGCGACTGGATTATGTCTTCTTCTAAGTGTACCGTAGGAACTATAGGACCCACTTCGGTAGTAGAGCTTATAGATAATTACAGGGAAGACTTTGAAAAAGTAATAAAAAATAAAGAAATAATAAAAAGAGGCGACTATATATCTCACGTCACCGCACCTTGTATTAACGGATGTCCTTCAAAATTGGATATACCTAACTGGATAGAAAGAGTCAGGGACGGCAGGTATGAAGACGCCTTGCAGTCGGCAAGAAGAAACACGCCGCTTGCAGGAATATTGGGAAGAACATGTTTTCATCCGTGCCAGGATAACTGTCGCAGGGCAAATATAGACGATTCTATTCAAATTTGTTTAATAAGAAGATTTGCGGCAGACGAAGTTTTTTATTCTAATCACAAACCTGATTTTAAAATAAAAGATAATAATATTAAGGTTGCTATAGTCGGTTCTGGTCCCGCAGGTTTAAGCTGCGCTTATTACTTGAGATTAATGGGGTATAAACCTATTATATTTGAAGCTCTTCCTGTCCTTGGCGGTATGATGAACGTTGGAATTCCTAAATTTCGGCTTCCAAAACATTTTTTAGATGCGGAAATAGGTTATATACTTTCCACAGGAATAGAATATAAGTTAAACAGCAAACTCGGGAAAGATTTTACTATAAAAGAGCTTTTCGGACAGGGATTTAAAGCCATATTCCTTGGAATAGGAGCGCATTTAGGACAGAATATTAATCTGCCCGGCGAAAACGATAATTTGAAAGGCTTTTTCGACGGAGTAGAATTTTTAAGAAAGGTTAATCTTGGAGAAAAAATCGATATAGGTAAAAAAGTTATTATAGAAGGAGGCGGGAACGTCGCTATAGATTGCTGCAGGACGGCTGTAAGGATAGGGTATAAAGACGTTACCGTAGTTTACAGAAGAAGTAAAGAAGAGATGCCTGCGGCATACGACGAACTTGAAACGTCAATAGAAGAAGGAGTTAAGTTTGAATTTTTGACTAATCCGACTGCTATTCTTTATGAAAACGGCAGAGTTACAGGCGTAAGATGCAGAAGAATGAAGCTTGGAGAAAAAGATGCAAGCGGAAGGAAAAGCCCTATTGAAATACCTGATTCCGATTTTGATATAGAAACGGATGATTTTATTATGGCAATAGGTCAGGTGCCGGATTTCGATTGTTTAAAAGACGTACCTGAAATAAACATAATTAAAGGACGAACAATCGCAGCAGACAAATTTACGTTTATGACGGATATGCCGGGTGTTTTTGCAGGAGGCGACGCATTAACCGGACCTATAAGTATAGTCGATTCAAACAGAGACGGAAAAAACGCAGCCAGAAGAATTGACCAATACATAAGAACAGGAACTTTTACTCCGACAGACGACTGTCTCTTTGAAAATCTATTTGAGGCTATAGGCGTTTACGATAAAAACGAAGTAATTAAAAATGCAGATATGCCACCTGGAAATTTTGCGCCTAAACAGATAATTAAGCCGGTGAAAGAACGTATAAAAAGTTTTGAAGAAGCAGATAAAGGATTTACGAACGACGATGCGGTTTACGAAGCGACAAGATGTATGAGGTGCTATTATCTTATGCTTGTTAAGTTTGAGGATTAGGACATCATTATGGATATAGAAATTACTATAAACGGAAAAAAAATTATAACTCAGTCAGGGTTGACTATTTTAGAAGCTGCCTCTCAAGCGGGAATCAAAATACCGGTTTTGTGCTATCTAAAGAGAATCAAACCTATAGGTTCATGCAGAGTTTGCGTCGTGGAAGTTAAAGACTTAAAAAATCCTCTGCCTTCTTGCGTCGCCAAAGTTAAAGAAGGATACGAAATATATACTGAAACAGAAAAATTATGGGAAATAAGAAAAGAACTTATTTCGCAACTGTTATTGGATCACCCGCTTGACTGTCCCGTCTGCGACAAATCAGGAGACTGTCTTTTACAGGATTTAACTTTTGAATTCAAGGTAACTACTCAAAAAGATAAAAAAATTTATCCGGATAGGACTAAAATTTTTAAAAGCGATTTGATAGAATATAATGCCACAAGATGCGTTTTGTGTTCTAGGTGCATCAGAGTTTGCGGCGATATGTACGGCAATCCGTTTCTTCAGATGAAAGACAAGGGGAATAACGGTTATATAGGACTTAAAACCGACACTAAAACACAGCTTGGCTCTAAACCGGCGGAAGGCTGTTCTTTTGAAGAAATTTCCGTTGAACCAGACCGTTTAGACTGTTATTATTGCGGCAACTGCGTTGAAGTATGTCCGGTAGGCGCATTAGTTTCAAAACCTTCAAAATTTAAAGAAAGATACTGGCAGGAAAATCCGTTTTCGTCGATTTGCGATAAATGTTCGGCTGCCTGCAGAATAGAATATTACAGATACGCGCACGATGAATCTTTAGTCAGGACGGATGCCCCTTTCGGAGGATATCTTTGCAAATCCGGTTTTTTCTATCCTGCAATTAACGGCGATTGCGAAAGTTATTATATTGCTAATCCATATATCAAGAAAAAAACTGTATTGGAAGAAGTTGTGTTAGAAAAAGCTACAGAAGAGTTTGGTCTGAAAATGAAGGCTATTCAAGCTAATAAAGCAGAAGAGACTTTAGCTGTTTTGATTTCGCCGAATATTTCAATTAACGCTGGTAAAGCATCTTTAGAATTTATTAAGAATACTTTAAAAATAAAGAATTTTGATATTGCCGCTTCAGAACTATATAGAAAAAATTTATTTGATTTTAAAAAATTATTTCCCACCGAAGAAAATTTTAATATAAACGATATTAAAAATTCTGAAGTTATATTATATTTTGGCAGTATAGAAGATGAGATTCCGTTTGCGGCATATGATATTTTAAAAACGCGCAGAGAGCATGGAGGAAGACTTTTTATAGTAAATCCAAAAACGGGAAAAGCAGAAAAAGTTCGTTCTTTTTCCAGATTTGAGGACGTTGCCTGCTCTAAAAAAGATATTGACGGTTCTTATTTTAATACATATTTAAATAAAATGAAAATGGGCTTGCATAAAGAACAAACCGATATGGACGAAGTATGCAAATCTATCGTAGAAGTTATATCGGATGCAGGTTGTATATCTTTTGTAATTGGCGACTCCATAATGTCTTCTATGAATATGAGTAATGATTTTTTAATATTGCAGGAAATTGTTAAATTTCTACGTGAGCTGGAAAAGTCGGTTTATTTGTTTCCTCTAATTAAGTCTTCAAACTATAGAGGGTTGTTACATGCAGGCGTTTATCCTTTAGACGATGCCTACAGTTTTAAAGAAATAATAGAAGGCATGGATAAAGGCAGAATTAAAAATCTCGTATATATCGGAGACTTGCAGGACGACGATTACGGAAAAGAAATAATACGCTACAGTTCCAATTTAGAATTTTTAACCGTTTTTTCTTCTAAAACGAGCCTTTTGTCTGCTATGGCGGATGTGGTTATGCCGGTCAAAGACTTTTTGGAGGAAGAAAATACATATTATGAAAATTTCGAAGGTAAAATTGTAAACGTTAATAACGAATTTAATTTTGGCATTTACAGATATAATTTAACCGATATATTTACCAAAATTTCGTTAAATATGAATATTGCTTATAATTTTAACGAAACAGAAGATTTTTTGAATTCCATTAAAAACGGAAACGTGATATATTACAATAAAATTAAAGGTAGAAGTAAATTTTACTATAACGATAAAACAAAACTGTATTATTAACGGGTATTATAAACATGCTTTTTTGGCTAATTGCTGAAGTTATTAAAATATTAATAGTTTTTGCAGGACTGCTATTGTCCGCTGCTTATTTAACGCTCTTAGAACGTAAAATAGCAGCAAGGATACAAAACAGGATGGGTCCTATGGAGGCCGGATTTCACGGGCTTTTACAGCCTATAGCGGATGGAATAAAACTATTCTTCAAAGAAGATATTATACCCCAAGACGCAAATAAGTTTTTGTTTATTTTAGCCCCAATATTAGTAGTAATACCGGCCTTAACTACTTTTGCGGTTATTCCGTTCGGCGCTCCCATACAAATTATGGGACATACGGTTCCTCTTCAAATAACGGACGTAAATGTCGGAATACTTTTCATTCTTGCACTGACATCATTAGGTGTTTACGGGGTAGTTATAGGAGGTTGGGCGTCTAACAGCAAATACTCTCTCCTTGGGGGTATAAGAACTGCCGCCCAGATGATAAGCTATGAAATAGCACTTGTTCTTTCAATAGTGGGTATAATAATGATTGCAGGAGACTTAAGTTTGT
The DNA here is from genome assembly GCA_008534395.1 of Candidatus Acidulodesulfobacterium acidiphilum. Lineage (NCBI taxonomy): Bacteria > Candidatus Acidulodesulfobacteriota > Candidatus Acidulidesulfobacterales > Candidatus Acidulidesulfobacteraceae > Candidatus Acidulidesulfobacterium > Candidatus Acidulidesulfobacterium acidiphilum. The sequence goes on along the minus strand of SHMQ01000009.1, from coordinate 630 downwards.
CAAAAATAGTTTCCGAACAGTCGCATATGTGGTTTATAGTGTATCAACCTGTCGGATTTTTGTTGTATTTGATTGCTTCTACTGCTGAAATGAACAGGGTTCCGTTCGATATAGGAGAAGCAGAAGGTGAAATTGTAGCAGGTTTTCACACTGAATACTCCAGTATGGAATTTGCTTTTTACTTCATAGGGGAATATGCCCAAATGGTGGTTAACAGTGCGATAATTACAACATTGTTTTTGGGCGGCTGGCAGGGACCTTTTTTACCGCCGGTTGCATGGTTTTTGATAAAAGTGTTTTTTATAATACTTATTTATTTATGGCTGAGATGGACATATCCAAGACTTAGATATGATGAACTTATGGATTTCGGATGGAAGTTTCTGCTTCCTATAGCTCTTGCAAATATAATAGTGACAGGATTCGTAATGGTTTTGCTTAAAGGATAACAAATGAATACCAGGAAACAAGAAAAGTCTATTTTGGAGATTTCTAAAAATTTTTTAATAGGTCTTAAAACGACTATTAAAACTTTTTTTCAAAAACCCGTAACGTTTCAGTATCCAAAGGAGCATCTAAGGATAGCCGAAAGATTCAGGGCTTTTCCTCATCTTAACGTTAACGGCGACG
>SHMQ01000008.1 GCA_008534395.1 Candidatus Acidulodesulfobacterium acidiphilum | reverse complement strand
AACTTTTATATTTACGGATATTAAAAAAGACGGTATGCTGGAAGGTGTTAATTTAAATCTCGTTACTGAACTTGCGAAATTGAAAGTCGATATAATCGCTTCGGGAGGGGTTTCCGAGATAGACGACGTTAAAAAACTTAAGGAACTTAATATAGATTCTTTAAAAGGCGTAATAATAGGAAAAGCTCTTTACGACGGAAGAATAGATTTAAAAAAAGCTAATGCTTTATTGGGATAAACTTATGCTTGCAAAACGAATAATACCCTGTCTTGATATTAAGAACAACGAAGTCGTAAAAGGAATAAATTTCGAAGATTTAAAAAGCGCCGGCGATCCTGTCGTGCTTGCCAAAAAATATGACGACGAGCTTGCGGACGAACTAATGTTTTTAGATATTACGGCTTCAAGCGAGAAAAGAAAGACGATTTTAAAACTCGTCGAGAAGATTTCGGAAAATATTTTTATTCCGTTCAGCGTGGGAGGAGGGGTTTCGGAGATAGAAGATATTCATAATCTTCTTAACAGCGGCGCAGATAAAGTTTCAATAAATACTTCTGCGGTGATTAATCCGGAAATTATCGACGAAGCCGCAAAAAAATTCGGTTCGTCGACTATAGTAATAGCCATAGACGCAAAAAAGGTAGGAGACGAATATTTAGTTTTTACGCACGGAGGAAAGAAAAATTCCGGTATTAACGCAATACGTTGGGCCAAAGAGGTTTATAACAGAGGTGCCGGAGAAATACTTTTAACAAGCATGGATAAAGACGGAACAAAAAGCGGCTATGAAATAAATTTAACATCTATGGTAGTTCAGAGCGTAAAAATACCCGTAATTGCTTCAGGCGGAGCAAGAGACGCAAAAGATATAGAGGAAGTTTTCGTAAAAGCCGATGCCGGCGCCGCTCTTGCGGCTTCAATATTTCATTATGAAAATTCAGGTATTATACCAATAAAAAAATATTTAAAATCAAAAGGGATAAACGTAAGATTGTGAAAGAAGACGATAAAGATAATGCGGTAATAGTTGACGTATTAGACGGCGGTTCGCTTGAATCGTTTTTAAAAAAAATAGATTTTTCAAAACTTAGCGGCTTAATTCCCGCTGTTGCCCAGGATTATTATACCAAAGATATACTAATGCTTGCATTTATGAACGAAGAAGCGCTTAGAAAAACTATAGAAACGGGTTACGCTCATTATTTTTCAAGGTCGAGAAATAAATTATGGAAAAAAGGCGAAACTTCCGGTCATACGCAGACGGTAAAAGAAATATTTTTCGATTGCGATAACGACAGCATATTATTGAAAATAATTCAAAAAGGTCCCGCATGTCATACAGGTCATCAATCTTGTTTTTATTCTAAAGTAAACAACGGATTATCCGTATCCGGCGATGTTTCGGACGATAGCAAGAACGATGCAATATTTTATTCGCTAAAACTTTTATACGACCATATAGCGGACCGCAAAAATTCTGACCCGGAAAAATCTTATACGGCAAAACTAATGAAGGAAGGTTATGAAAAAATAGGCAAAAAAATTCAGGAAGAATCTCTTGAACTCATCTTGTCCGTTGCAGGCGATTCGGAAAAAGATAAAATTATCTATGAAGCGGCGGATTTGCTGTTTTTTTATACGGTTATGCTTGTGTATTCGGGAATAGATTTTTATTCCGTTATTAATGAATTAAAGAAAAGGGAAGGCGTATCCGGTCTCGACGAAAAAAATAACCGCAAACAAAAATAGTTGCAAATTAATAAAAAATGTAAGATACTATATAAGGGCAAAGTTGTAATAAAGTTGTGAAGGTACCGGAATTGAATTCCGATACCT
>SHMQ01000007.1 GCA_008534395.1 Candidatus Acidulodesulfobacterium acidiphilum | reverse complement strand
ATCCGGTCTCGACGAAAAAAATAACCGCAAACAAAAATAGTTGCAAATTAATAAAAAATGTAAGATACTATATAAGGGCAAAGTTGTAATAAAGTTGTGAAGGTACCGGAATTGAATTCCGATACCTTAATATTAAAAAAAAAAGGAGGCGAAATTAGGTTTTGTCAATCGTAAAAATTAAAGAAAACGAATCGTTCGAAAATGCTTTGAGAAGATTCAAAAAATCTTGCGAAAGAGCAGGCATTCTTTCTGAAATCAGAAAAAGAGAGCATTACGAAAAACCGAGCGTGAAAAGAAAGAAAAAAGCGGCAGCTTCCAGAAAAAGAAATTCCAAAAAAAATTATTTCAATTATTAATAATTTACTGATAAAATCTATGAGTTATTTGGATATAGCCTTTTTGGTCTTTTTTATCATTATTATGATAAGAGGTTTTTTTAGAGGTTTTATAAAAGAGGCTATATCTATACTCGGGGTTTTTTTTGCGTATTACGGAGCGTCTTACGTAACTTCAAAATATTACGATTCTTATTATTTAAGCAATATCGCGCAGCGGTTTAACAACCAAGAATATGGAAAAATAGCGGTTTTTGCGGCTGTTTTTTTATTAATCTTAATAATTTTTGCATTAATATCGTTCACACTTACAAAAATTATAGATTTAGTAAAATTAGGATTTTACAACAGAATGGGCGGTTTTTTTTTGCCGGAATTAAAACTTTTTTATTGCTGAGTTTAATTTTATATTTTCTTTTTTCCATTCCAATAACCGCTAAAACTTTAAATAGTTATAAATCGAAAAGCTTTATCCCTTATTTTTTAAAAACCGGCAAATTTTTATCCCCGTATCTGAACAGATTCTATTAAATTTTCAATCGCCGTATTAAATTGTTTTAGGTTTATATATTGTATAATTAAGAAGTTATGGATAAAAATATAGAAACCGTATTGTCTTACGTTAATATCGTAGAAGAAATATCAGGCTTCGTTAAACTAAAAAAAACAGGTAGGAATTATACGGGCTTATGCCCGTTTCACTCAGAGAAGACGCCTTCTTTCAGCGTTAACGAGACAAAAGGATTATACTACTGTTTCGGGTGCGGCAAGGGAGGCAACGTTATAACTTTCCTTAAAGAAATTAGGGGAGATTCTTTTTCCGACATCGTCGATTATCTTAAAAATAAATATAATATTCCCGTCGAATATACAAAATTTCGCAAAACCGACAGCTCCTCCCAAGCGGAAAATCCGGTTAAAAAAATAATAAATCTTGCAGTTAATTTTTATTACGAAAATCTTTTCGTCTATATTTCTAACAGCCGGCATATAATGAATTATCTTAACGAAAGAGGTATAAACGTAGATGTTGCAAAGGATTTTAAATTAGGATATGCAGGTTTTGGAAACGGCTTAACCGCACTGCTTAAAAGCGTTAAAGCAGATCTTGATATTGCGGCGGATATGGGGCTTTTGGTTAAAAAAGACGATTACAATAAGGTTTATGCCGACAGATTCGTCAATAAATTAATTATTCCCATAATGGACAGAACAGGCGAGCCGATAGCGCTGGCTTCCAGAATTATCACGCGGGAACGAGATCAGTTATCTAATAACTTTCCAAAATACATTAACACAAATAATTCCGAAATTTTCGTAAAAAATAATACCCTTTACGGTTTAGACAAAGCCCTTCCTTTTATTAAAAAAGAAAATGCCGTTATAGTAGTAGAAGGTTATTTCGATATGATAACGCTTTACGCAAACGGTATTAAAAATATCGTAGCTACTATGGGCACCGCTCTTTCAAAAAACCATATTTCAAGTTTATCGAGATTGTGCGATGAAATTGTTTTGCTTTATGACGGTGATAAAGCCGGAATAAATGCAATCAATAGAGGAATGGAATTATTCAGGGAGTTCATGGACAGCTCCGATAAGAATATTTACGCCGCCTGTCTTAGCGGCGGAGAAGATCCTGATACTTACGTGCGAAAATTCGGAAGCGAAAACCTTATAAAATTAATTAACGAAAGCAAAAAACCTCCGGTAGAATTTGCGATAGACTATTATGTTGAAAAAAACAAAAAAAGCGGTATAATTAAAAATAACGAGGAAAGCAGATTAAAAAGCAAGATATCCGTCATAAAAGACGTCGTACCTTACTTTAAAAAAATCGGTAATAATATTATATTTTCGCATTACGTAAATATACTTGCAAATAAACTCGGTTTAAACGAAAACGTAATAAGAAGGTATATTGAATCGAATAAAAGCTGGATTGGAACCGGAAACACGGATTATAGTTTAGATACTGCCTACGAAATTTCAATAAAAGAGGATATGGGCATTGAAGATATTATCGTAAGCAAGATATTTTGCAATTTGGTATTGACAGAGTATATAAGCGATGATATAATATCTGAATTTTCCGATAAAGATGCCGTATATATTATTAAAGAAATTCAAAATGCCGTTAAAAAAGGCGCAAGTCAAGAAATAATTAAAGGTGCGGTAGAAGAAATAATTTCGGGAACCGTTAACGCCGATAAATGGAAAAGGATTTATTATTCAGGTTTGATGTCGGAAAATAGCGGAAATAGAGAAGATTTTAAGAAACTTCTTATGAAGTTAAAAGTTAATAATATAGATAAAATATGCAGAGATATATTAGAGGCAATTAAAAGCGGTAATTTAGACGAAAAAGGTAAAGTAATCAAATTTCAGGAATTAAACAGGTTGAAATATATCTCTAAAGAGTTTCAAAAAAAAATTTGCGGGTATTGATACAATATGACTAAAAAAAATATAGAAAATAAAAAAAATAATAAAAATAAGGCAAATAAGACAGAGGCAAATAATAAAGCCGATAAAAATAATACCGTTAAAGAACAAAAACCGTCGGATACTTTAAAAAAACAGAAAAAGGAAAAAGAAATAGAAACGTTAATTTTAAATAAAAGCATAGAGAAAGCCAAAGAACGTTCCGGTGGCAGATTAAGCTACGACGAATTTAACGATATTTTACCTCAGGATATAGTTTCTTCCGATCAGATAGACGATTTAATAAGCATGCTGGGAGAGAAAGATATAGAAATCGGCAGAGACGCTTCTTCTATTTTCGGCAAGTCTTCTTCTAAGTTCGCCGACGACGAAATTTTTAGCGACGAATTGGAAGATGAAGAAGATTTATCCCTTAAAACTAACGATCCCGTAAGGATGTATTTAAAAGAGATGGGGTCGGTAGCTTTGCTTACTCGTGAAAGAGAAATAGAAATTGCGAAAAGCATTGAGGAGGGGGAAGAAGAAATTTTCTCATCCGTTTTAAATTCCGATATTTTAATCCGCTGGGTTATATCGATAGGAGATAAATTAAAAAACGGCGATTTAAATATTACGGGCATAGTTTCCGATTTCGACGACGTCGACTTTCCAAGCGAGAAGGATATAGAAAAAGCGGAAAGCAGATTTTTATCTATTATTGAAAAAATAAAAAAAGAAGTAAAATATAAGGAAGATAAATCTAAGACCGAAAATGTTTCTAAAAAATCAAAGAAAAATAAAATTTCTTTAAGAGAAGAAGGTTCGGACGAAACAGAATCCGATGAAGATAATATAGAAGATATAGATTCAGATAATTCTTCAAAATCTATTTCTTGGGTAGGGCATAAAAATCTAACGGCGGAATCAAAGAAAAAAATACTCGGTTACATTAAAGATTTAAGACTCAAAAAGAAAATATCCGATAAAGTTATAATGAGGCTTAAAAATCATAATATCAAAATATTGGAATTCGAAGAAAGTATTAAAGAGCTTGAATCCGCTTATAGTAAGAAAAACGAAATCGGAGAACAGTCTAAATCTCAGGAGCATAAACGCCAAGAAAGCATTAATAAGCTCATAAACGAGTATAAGACAAAGATTGCAGTTTCCGAGAAAGAGGTAGGCGTATCCAAAAACGAACTTAAAAAAATAGTCGAAGCTATAAAAATAGGCGAAGAGAAGTCTAAAGCGGCAAAAACCGAATTAGTAGAAGCTAATTTGAGGCTCGTGGTTTCTATAGCAAAAAAATATTCCAATAGAGGGCTTCAATTTTTAGACCTTATTCAAGAAGGCAATATAGGTCTTATGAAAGCGGTCGAAAAATTCCAGTATCAAAGAGGCTATAAGTTTTCTACATACGCTACTTGGTGGATAAGACAGGCTATTACCAGAGCGATTGCCGATCAGGCAAGGACTATAAGGATACCGGTTCATATGATAGAAACCATTAATAAATTAATCAGGACTTCAAGAGCTTTGGTCCAGGAGATTGGAAGAGAGCCTGTTCCGGAAGAAATTGCCGAAAGAATGGATTTGCCTATAGATAAAGTAAGAAAGGTTTTAAAGATTGCAAAAGAGCCTATTTCTCTCGAAACTCCCATAGGCGAAGAAGAAGATACGCATCTCGGCGATTTTATTGAAGATAAAACTACCGTTTTGCCTTTGGAAGCGGCAATAAATTCCGACCTTGAAGAGCAGACGGGAAAAGTTCTTTCTTCTCTTACCGAAAGAGAAGAAAAAGTTTTACGCATGAGGTTTGGAATAGGAATTAAATCCGACCATACCTTAGAAGAAGTAGGGCAAGAGTTTGGAGTTACAAGAGAAAGAATAAGGCAGATAGAAGCAAAAGCCCTTAGAAAGCTCAGACATCCGAGCCGTTCTAAAAGGCTTAAAACATTTGTAAAGTAGTGGATTTAGGGCCTATAGCTCAGCTGGTAGAGCGGCCGGCTCATAACCGGTTGGTCCCTGGTTCGAACCCGGGTGGGCCCACCATTTTAAAAATGTCATTATTTATAAAAGATGTAGTAGATAAATTAGAAAACCTGATACCGCCAGATTTGCAGGAAGATTGGGATAATTCGGGTTATCAGGTAAAATTATCCAATTCGCCGGTAACAGGCATAGTAACATCGTTAGACATTTCTAAAAAGTCCTTAGATTTATCGCTTAAAACCAATTCTAACCTTATATTAATTCACCACCCGCTCTTTTTTCATCCTCTACCCTTTATAGACTTAAACTCTCCGTCGGGCAGATTTTCGGAAGTTCTAATAAATAATAAAATCTGCGTTTATGCTATGCATACTAATTTCGATTCCTCCGCATATTCTATGAGCCGTTATATTATAAACAAGCTGTCGGCAAAGGAAATTATGCCCCTTGTATCCGGGAAAAGAAATCTTTATAAATTATCGGTTTTTATTCCCAAAGGTTATGTAAGAGCGGTTAGAGAAGCTCTTTTTAAATACGGAAATCCAAAAATAGGAAACTATGAAAATTGCTCTTTTGAAACTAAAGGTAAAGGCTCCTTTAAGCCTTTATCCGGCTCAGACCCGTTTATAGGGGAATCCGGAAAAACTTCTTTCGTCGACGAATCTAAAGTAGAAATATTGATAGAAGAAAGATTTATAAAGCAGGCGATAGAAGAAATGAAGAAAGTCCATCCTTACGAAGAGGCCGCTTTCGATATTTTTCCGTTATACGATTTCGGAGGAAAAGAAACGGGAATGGGTGCAGTCGGTAATTTAAAAAACGCGGCGACGCTGGGTAAAATTTTGGAAAATATTCATAGCATTTTTTCGCCCGTTTTTATAAATTATTGCGGTAAATTAAATAAAAAAATAAAAAAAATAGCCGTAGTATCCGGAAGCGGATTTTCTTTTATAGACAATGCTATAAAAGCGGGCTGCGATCTTCTGATATCTTCAGAATTAAAACATAGTACGGCAATCAGGGCAAATTTGAGCGGAATATCCTTGATTGAAATGTCCCATTTCGATACCGAAAAATATTTTACCGAAATAACGAAAGATATAATAGAAAAAGAGTTTAATTCTAATATTCCGGTTTTTGAGAATAACGACGAAAACAGCCCTTTTAATAAATTTAAATAATATATAAACATAAGGAGGATAAACTTTGAACGAACAAATTTCTTTTATATTGGATATTCAGAATATTGATTTGGAACTTTTAAAGTTTGAGGAATCGCTTAAGAAAATTAATAATGAAATTGAAGAGTTGCAGAACGGAATTAATTTAAAAAAATCGGAGCATGAAAAATTAAATGAAGATTTAACGGAGTTAAATAAAAAAATATCAGGAACCGAGGTAGAAATTCAAACTTTCGACGACAAGCTTAATAAAATGAAAGATACGCAAAAACTTATAAAAACTAATAAAGAATATAACGCGCTTCAAAAATCCATAAAAGATACCGAAGCTTTAAAAAAGAAAGCCGAAGGGGAATTAATTATGTTGGCGGAAAATCAAACGGCTTTGAACGATAAAATGAATTTAATAAAAAAAGAGGCAGAAGACCTGCAGGTTAGTTTATCTTCAAAAGATGCCGAATTAAAAAATATAGAGAAAGAATTTGAGTTATCAAAAGAGGATTTTTTAAACAGAAGAGATGTCGCAAAGAGCAAAATCAAAAAAAGCTACTTAGACATATATGAAACTATAAAAATAAGAAAAGGATTTCCGGCTATTGCTCCGGTACTGCAGTCCGGAGCCTGTACCGGATGCTACAGAATGCTGCCCCCTCAGCAGTTTAACGAGCTTATATCGGAAAATGTTTTTATGCAGTGTCCAATCTGTTCAAGAATTCTTTACATTGAAAGCGTTCCGCAGGAAACTGTTGCGGAAGCATCTTTGCCTTCTCAAAAAACATCTAAAAAAACCGGCAAAACAAGAGTATGAATTTAACGGTTTACACCGACGGAGCGTCACGAGGAAACCCCGGAAAATCAGGGGCTGGAATTTTCATTATAGACGAAGATAATAAAAAAACTATTTCTCTTAAACAGTATCTCGGTATTTTAACGAATAACGAAGCAGAGTATAAAGCGCTTATTATAGCCTTGGAATACCTTGTCGAACTTACAAATACGAATGAAAGATTTAATATTAATTTTTTATCCGATTCGCAGCTTTTAGTAAATCAGATAAACGGGGTTTATTCGGTAAAAAGTCCAAATATCTTACCTCTTTACAATAAAGCAAAAAAAATAATTGCAAATTTAAACGCCGTTTACTCATTTAAACATATCCTGAGAACGCTTAATTTTAAAGCCGATAAGTTAGCAAATTCGGCTATAGATTATAATGTAGAAAAGTTAGATATTGACGAACAAACATCAAGCTGTTAAAATGATTTGTCGGTCGTAAGCAAAAGCGGTCGGTCGCAAAAAACTTTTTGTTTTTTGAGGAAAGTCCGGGCTCCAAAGAGCATAACGCCGTTTTAAACCGGTGAAGGCAACTTTAAGGAAAGCGCAACAGAAAATATACCGCCTCTTAATTACCGTAACGGTAAAGAGGTAAGGGTGAAATAGCGAGGTAAGAGCTCACTTGGACATTATGCAAATAATGTCTATGGCAAGCCCCGTTAGGAGCAAGAACAAATAGGAAGACCAAGGCTGCTCGTCTTATACGGTCTTCGGGTTGTTCGCATAGAGAAATGACCGGCATATACAGAACCCGGCTTACGATTTTGCTTACGGCCGTAATATTATAAAATTTATAAAATCGAATGGACATAAAAAAAATAAGAAATTTTTCAATAATAGCCCATATCGACCATGGAAAGTCCACGCTTGCGGACAGGTTTTTAGATTTTACCGGAGCAATTACCGAAAGGGAAAAAGTTTCGCAGTTTTTAGATAACATGGAACTTGAGCGGGAAAGAGGCATTACTATAAAGGCTCAGACCGTGAGGCTTACATATAATTACGGCGGGGTCGATTATACGCTTAATCTGATCGACACTCCGGGACACGTAGATTTTTCTTATGAAGTGTCTAAGTCTTTAGCTGCTTGCGAAGGAGCTCTTTTGGTAGTCGATGCTACGCAGGGAGTTGAAGCGCAGACTTTAGCAAACGTTTATATTGCTTCGGATATGAACTTAACCGTAGTTCCGGTAATAAATAAAATAGACCTGCCCAGCGCCGACCCAGAAAAAACTAAGAAAGAAATTGAAGAAGTAGTTGGTTTGGAAGCCGGAGACGCAATTTTGGCAAGCGCTAAGGAAGGCATAGGAATTAAAGAGATATTAGAAGCGGTTATAGACAAAATACCCCATCCAAGCGGAGACCCGAACGCACCTCTAAAGGCGCTCATTTTCGACTCATGGTTTGATTCATATCAGGGCGTTATAGCGCTAATAAGGGTATTCGACGGAACCGTCGTTCCAGGCGATATCATACTGCTTATGCACTCCAAAATTTCATATGAAGTGCAAAAAGTAGGCGTTTACAGCCCTTTCATGAAAGAGCTTAATGCTTTAAGCGCCGGAGAAGTAGGATTTATAATAGCTAATATAAAAGATTCGGGAAGATTTAAAATTGGCGATACTATAACCCTTAAAAATAATCCTACAAAAGAACCTTTGCCGGATTTTAAAGAACCTAAACCTATGGTGTTTGCAGGCATCTATCCTATAGATTCCGACGATTATACCGAGCTTAAGGATTCTATAGAAAAATTAAAATTAAACGATCCTTCTTTTTCATTCGAGCCCGAAAGTTCGCTTGCTTTAGGTTTCGGTTTTAGATGCGGATTTCTTGGACTTTTACATATGGAAATTATAGTCGAAAGACTTGAGCGCGAATACGGTTTAAGTCTTATATCTACGTCGCCGACCGTTCTTTATAATATAATAACAATGAAAGGAGAAGTTAAAACTGCTCTTAATCCCATGAAATTTCCGCCTTCCGAAGATATTTCAATGCAGGAGGTCGAACATATAGAGGAACCTTTTATTAAGGCAAATATTTATGTTCCTTCCGAATATCTCGGGAAAATAATAAACCTTTGCGTAGAAAAAAGAGGAAGACAGGTAGAATTAAAATATATTACGAAAACCAGAGTCCAGTTAGTTTATGAATTGCCTCTGTCGGAGATAGTTCTCGATTTTTACGACCAGCTAAAATCTCTTTCTAAAGGGTATGCTTCTTTCGATTACGAATTCAGCGGATACAGGCCGGCAGATATGATAAAACTTGAGATATTGGTAAATAAAGACCCGATAGATGCCTTATCGGTTATAGTGCACAGGGACAAAGCCTATGCAAGGGGCAGAAATATAGTAGAAAAACTGAGGACTTTAATACCGAGGCAGATGTTCGAAGTTGTTCTTCAGGCGCAAATAGGTTCTAAAATTATAGCCAGGGAAGAGATAAAGGCTTTACGCAAGAACGTGCTAGCCAAATGTTACGGCGGCGATATTACAAGAAAGAGAAAACTTTTAGAGAAACAGAAAGAAGGAAAGAAAAAAATGAAAAATATCGGTTCGGTCGAAATTCCACAGGAGGCATTCCTCTCTATATTGAAAGTCTGATGACAATGTTGCAATATTAGACATTATTAAAAAAAACTGCTATAATTTATAAAATTAAAATATTTTATATGAGCGATAAAAAACATACATTATGGGATTACTTTAAAGCTATAATAATAGCGATAATTATAGCTTTACTATTTAGAACTTTCGTCGTACAGGCTTTTAAAATACCTTCGGGTTCTATGGAACCCACCCTTATACCGGGTGACCATATTTTGGTCAATAAGTTTATATACGGAATCCATATTCCTTTTACCGGCGATATAATTCCCGTTTCGCATCCTAAAACCGGTCAGGTAATAGTATTTAAATTTCCTTATGCAAAAAAATATAACCTTCATCCAGGTATAGATTTTATTAAAAGAGTTATAGGTACGCCGGGCGATAAGATTCAAATAATAAACAATAAAGTATACATTAATAATCGTATTTATAATTGCAAGTATGCTAAATGGACATCCAATAAGATTTTACCGGCTTACGATTCGCCAAGGGATAATTATGGCCCTATTACGGTTCCAAAAAATGAACTTTTTGTTATGGGCGATAACAGGGATAACAGTTTCGATTCGAGATATTGGGGTTTTGTTCCATATAAAGACGTAATAGGTCAGGCTTTTATCATATATTTTTCATGGAATCCTAAAAATCATTTCGAAATATACTGGCATCGTTTTTTTAAGACAATTCCCGAATGTCCAATTAAAAATTTAGGGTGAATTTAATGTCGAAAAGCGGAGTTATAGTTTTTGACGATAAAGAAACAGACTTAATTCTTAATGATTTTATAAATAAAATAATAAGTTCTGGTTTAGACTTTAGCAATATCGGAATAATAGGCATAAAAAACGGCGGAATCGTTTTGGCCGATTTGATAAAAAAAGCAGTCTTAGACAGGTTCGGCATAGACTGTAAAATCGGCTATATAGATATGACGCTTTATCGGGACGACCCGTTTGCCGTTAAAAAATCCGGCGATTCCACGGATCTTCCTTTCGATATCAACGGCAGGGAAATTTTACTCGTCGACGACGTTATAAGCAGCGGAAGAACCGTCAGGGCTTCCATAGACGAAATATTCGATTTCGGAAGACCGGCCAAGATTAAACTTGCGGCTTTTATCGATAAAGAAGGAAGAGAATTGCCTGTTTGTCCAGATTTTATAGGCAGGAAAATAAAAGCGGAAAAAAATGAAATAATTAACGTAAATATTACAAGTATAAGCGATAAAAAATTTGTCGAAAAAATATGAGCTTTCAAAAAAAAGACCTCATTACTATCAAAGACCTATCGGCATCCGATATTAATTATTTTGTCGAAACCGCAAAAGAATTTAAAAAAATTTCTCTAAAAGACATAAAAAAAGTTCCTACGTTAAGGGGAAAAACCGTAGTAAATATTTTTTACGAACCGTCCACCAGAACAAGGTCGTCTTTTGAGATAGCGCAAAAAAGACTAAGCGCGGATTCTTTAAGCATTGCAGTTTCGCAGAGTTCCGTCGTGAAAGGAGAAAGTCTTAAAGATACTCTGCTTAATCTTGAGGCCATGAAGCCGGATGCTTTTGTTATCAGGCATTCAGAATCCGGAGCGGCGCATTTTATATCTAAGATTACAAAAGCTTCCGTCGTAAATGCCGGAGACGGCATAAACGAGCATCCCACGCAGTGTCTTTTGGATATTATGACGGTTGCGGAAGCAAAAAAAGATTTTAAGTCTCTTAAAGTGGCTATAATCGGAGATATTTATCACTCAAGAGTCGCACGGTCGGATATTTACGGATTTTCAAAGTTAGGCGCCGAAATTTATCTTTATGCTCCGCATTCTCTTTTGCCGAGGATGGCGGAATACGGCGGCGGCAAAGTATTTATTTCGAAAAGTATGGAAGAAGCGGTTAAAAATGCCGACGTAATAATAATGCTGAGAATACAGAAAGAAAGAGCAGGTTATTATTTTATACCGTCGATAGAAGAATACAGAAATTTTTTCAGGTTGACGCCTGAGCTTTTGTCGAAGGCCGATAAAAAAGTTATGGTGCTTCACCCCGGACCTGTAAACAGAGACGTGGAAATTTCCGGCAGTATAATAAACGAAAATAAAACCCATATATTTAAACAAGTTGAAAACGGAGTCGCCGTAAGAATGGCATGTCTTTATATTTTAATAGGATATCAGAAACTTAATGGATAAACTTTTAATAAAAAACGGCATAGTTATCGACCCTTTGACTAAAACCGAAGTCAAAAGAGATATCTATATAGAAAACGGAATAATAAAAGATTTGCCGGTTAAAAAGCCGACAGGCGCTAAGGGCGGAGTTAAAACCATATCCGCCGACGGTTTAATAGTTTTTCCCGGTTTAATAGATATGCACGTTCATTTAAGGGAACCCGGCTACGAATATAAAGAAACGATAAAATCGGGAATGGAGGCGGCAATATCCGGAGGATTTACCTCTATATGCTGTATGCCGAACACAAATCCGGCAAACGATTCGGAAGAGGTAACAAGTTTTTTAATAGGCAAGGCAAAAAATTTAGATTTAATAAATTTATTTCCTATAGGCGCTATTTCTAAAGGGCTTAAAGGCGCTTCGCTCGCCGATATAGGAAAACTTAAAGATGCCGGGGCGATAGCGCTTAGCGACGACGGCAATCCGGTAGAGGATTCGGCACTTATGAGCAGGGCGTTATTATATGCCGATACTTTTAATTTACCCGTTATATCGCACAGCGAAGATATAAAATTGCGCGGCAAAGGCGTAATAAACGAAGGGGTTATGTCGGAGCGGCTCGGCGTTATCGGCATGCCTAGTATCGCCGAAGATATAGGCACCGCAAGAGACGTTATTCTTGCCGGATATTACGGCGTAAAACTTCACGTTGCGCATGTTTCTACGGCGGGTTCCGTAAACATTATAAGACAGGCAAAAAAAACAGGGGCAAAAGTTACTTGCGAAACCTGTCCCCATTATTTTTCTCTTACCGAAGAATCTTTGCTCGATTATAATACTAACGCAAAAATGAATCCTCCTTTAAGGACTGAAATGGATAAAAGAGCCGTAACAGAAGCTATACAGGACGGAACTATAGACGTTATAGCTACGGATCATGCTCCTCACAGTAAAGACGAAAAGGACGACACTTTGGATGCCGCTCCTTTTGGAATTATAGGTTTAGAAACTTCATTGCCGTTAACCTTAAGGCTTTTTCACGATAACAAAATTTCTTTAATAAGAATTGCGGAGCTTATGTCTTTAAATCCTGCTAAAATTTTAAATTTAACGGGAAGGGGTTCGATTTCTAACGGTTATATAGGAGATATTACGGTAGTCGATTTAAATAAAAAGTGGCAGTTTACCGAAAGAGAAATTAAATCTTTAAGTAAAAATTCGCCTTTTATAGGAGAAAAGTTTAAAGGCAAATCTTCTTTTGTTATAGCAGGCGGTAAAGTTTTAAAATAAAATTAAATAAAAATATTAATAAATATGGATAATAGTTTTAAAAAAGAAAAAGCCGTATTGATGTTTGAAAACGGAGATTTTTACGAAGGATTCTTTGAGGGAAAACCTCTGGAATCCGGCGGCGAAGCCGTTTTTAATACAGCTATGAACGGTTACCAGGAATTGGTTACGGACCCGTCTTATAACGGACAGGTAGTAGTTATGACTTATCCTATGATAGGCAATTACGGAATAAACGAGTTTGATTTTGAGTCCGACAAGGTGTGGATTTCCGGCTTGGTAACAAAAAATTACGTTAATAACTATTCGCATTACGGCGCAGTCAAAAGTTTATCCGAATTTATAAATTCGTACGGTTATCCGGTTGTATCCGGAATAGATACGAGGCATTTGACTATTTCTATAAGAGACGGAGGACAGTCGAACTTATATATAGCTCCAAAAGAAGCAGGTATCGATTATATTAAAAAGAAATTAAGTTCTTTACCTAAAATGGAAGGTTTAAATTTAGTCTCAAGCGTTTCATGCAAAAAAGCTTACGAAAATAAAACGGACTTTCCAGAATTCAGGGTTACGGTTATTGATTACGGAGTTAAATTTAATACTATTAGATGTTTAAATCATATAAAAGCCGATGTTACCGTAGTACCTCACAATTTTTCTAAAAAAGAAATATTAAATACAGAGCCGGATGGAATTCTTCTGTCGAACGGTCCCGGCGATCCTCAGACTATGACCGAAGAAGTTGAAACTATTAAGGGTTTGCTGGGCGAAAAGCCTATTTTTGGAATATGCCTCGGACATCAGCTTTTATCTAGGTCTTTAGGTTTTAAAACTTATAAGTTAAAATTTGGACATCACGGAATAAATCAACCCGTTAAAAATTTAAAAAACGGCAAGGTAGAAATTACTTCCCAGAATCATGGTTTTTGCGTAGATTTTCAAGGTAAATCAGCCGATAAGAATACCGTTTTGACGCATATAAATTTGAACGACAATACCGTCGAAGGCATTAAGAACGAAAAATTAAAGGCGTTTTCCGTTCAATATCATCCGGAAAGTTCTCCCGGTCCTAGAGATTCGCGGTATCTGTTTTCCGAATTTAAAGCGATATGTTTAAGATAAGGGACGGTTTTAATTTGTTTAAGCCTTCGTATCTTAATATTTCTAACGCAGATTTTATCGCAAAAATAGATGCGCTTTACGATTTAGCCGAAAATTGCGGATTGTGTCCGAGACGGTGCGGAGCAAAAAGGTTAAAAGGCGAAAAAGGTTTGTGCGGCGGAGAAGATGTTCTTAAAATAGCCAGCATAAATCTTCATTTTGGAGAAGAACCTCCTATATCCGGAAAAACAGGTTCCGGAACGGTTTTTTTTAGCGGCTGTCCGTTAAAATGCAAGTTTTGCCAGAATTATCCTATAAGCAGGTACGGCGCAGGAGTATATCATAGCACGGCCGAATTTGCGGAAAAAATGGTTAAGCTGCAGGAAAAAGGGGCTAACAATATTAACCTCGTAACTTCTGCGCATTATATGCCTTTTGTCGCCGAATCTATTTTTTTGGCTAAAAAAATCGGGCTTAATATACCGATAGTTTATAACAGTTCCGGTTATGAAGACGAAAGACTGTTAGATTTGCTGGATAATTTAATAGATATATATCTTCCGGACATTAAATATTCCGATGACGGATATGCTTTAAAATACTCAGGAATATCTAATTATGTAGAAGTAAACAGAAAGGCTTTAAAAATAATGTATGAACAGGTTAAAGAGCTAAGAATAAATAAAAAAAACGGTATTGCGGTATCGGGACTTCTGATAAGGCATCTTGTTTTGCCGAATGGAATAAGCGGTTACGAGGATTCTTTTAAATTTATAGCCGAAAAGCTTAGTATAGATGTTCCCGTAAGTATTATGAGTCAGTATTTTCCGGCTTATAAAGCCAAGTACGACGATAATATATCTATGCCGATTACTAACGAGGAATATTCGGCTGCGGTCGAATCGTTAATCGGCAATAATTTAACGGGCTTTTTTCAAAACGATAAATTTTTCGACGAAGATTTAGCCGACTTAAGTCATTGCGAGCGATAGCGTACGGAGTTTAATAAAGTTCAATAATCTCGCATTAAAAGTAAGCGGCCATTCGATCAATAAATAATAGATTAAATATAAAAATATATAAATATTAACTATATAATAAAACTTAAAAAAATAATCACATGCCTAAAAGAACGGATATTAAAAGAATTCTAATAATAGGTTCGGGACCCATTGTAATAGGACAGGCCGCCGAGTTTGACTATTCCGGTACGCAGGGAGCTAAAGCTCTTACCGAGGAGGGATACGAAGTAATATTGGTAAATTCAAATCCTGCAACCATAATGACCGATCCCGACAACGCATATAAAACTTATATAGAGCCGCTAACTAAGGATTTTGTCGAAAAAATTATCGAAAAAGAAAGACCTGACAGTATATTGCCCACGCTTGGAGGGCAGACCGCGCTCAATTTAACTCTGGAACTTTTTGATGCGGGAGTCGTACAAAAATACGGGTTAAATATCCTGGGCGCTAACATAGATGCTATAAAAAAAGCGGAAGACAGGGAATATTTTAAGAAAAGCATGGAAAAAATCGGGGTGCCTGTTTTACAGGGCGGTTTCGCCAGGAATATGGACGAAGCGTATGAAGTTCAAAAAACTATAGGGTTTCCCGTAATTATAAGGCCTTCTTTTACTCTCGGCGGAAGCGGCGGCGGAATAGCTTATAACATATATGAGTTTGGGGAAATAGCCGCAAACGGTTTGAATTTAAGTCCGATAAGCGAAATATTGATAGAAAAATCCGCAATAGGATTTAAGGAAGTAGAGCTTGAAGTGATGACCGATAAAAATAAGAATACCATTATAATATGCTCTATAGAAAATCTTGACCCTATGGGAATTCATACCGGCGATTCCATAACTATCGCTCCGGTTCAAACTTTAAGCGACGGAGATCTTCAGAAAATCAGGGATTATTCTATAAAGATAATGAGCGAAATAGGCGTAGAAACCGGCGGATCAAATATTCAGTTTGCCTTAGACCCAGATTCCGAAAACGTTTACGTCATAGAAATGAATCCAAGGGTATCGAGAAGCTCAAGTCTTGCCTCTAAAGCCACAGGTTTTGCGATTGCAAAAATTGCGGCAAAACTTGCAGTCGGATATACTTTAGACGAAATTACCAACGATATAACTAAAAAAACGCTTGCATGTTTTGAACCTTCTATAGACTATGTAGTAACTAAAATACCTCGTTTTACTTTTGAAAAATTTCCTCAAACCGACAGCACGCTGACTACTCATATGAAATCCGTAGGCGAAGTAATGGCCATAGGAAGAACCTTTGCCGAATCCCTGCAAAAAGCGGCAAGGTCTTTAGAAAACGGATATTACGGCATAGAATCGCTTTACGGCTTAGATCTTTCTTACGATTTAATAAACGAAAAACAGGATATGGAAGTCGTTAAAGAAGAAATTAAATTGTTAATAAAAAATAACGATTTTCGAAGACTTTTTTTGATAGCGGACGCGTTAAGGGCAGGATTTTCGGCTAAAGAAATTAATGAATTTTCTAAAATAGATATGTGGTTCCTTGCCCAGATTGAATCAATAATAGAACATGAAAGAAAGCTGTTTTTTGCCGAAGAGCCTTTAAAAAATATTGACCTTATTAAAGAATCTAAAGAGATGGGTTTTTCAAACAGGATTATAGCTAAATTAATTGCAAGAAAAAAAGACGGAAAACATATTTTACCGGAAGAATATTTAAAAAAAGACCTCAAGGCTGTTTCAATTATCGAAGAAACCAAAAATGCGGTTTATGGAGCTTTAAAAGATGCGGGCATAAAAAGAGTCTTTAAAAAGGTCGATACATGCGCTGCTGAATTTGAAGCCGCTACGCCTTATATGTATTCTTCATTTGATAAGTTTAATGAGGTAGAGCCGATTGATAACGAAAAGGTCGTTATCTTGGGAAGCGGTCCTAACAGAATAGGACAGGGCATAGAATTCGACTATTGTTGCGTTCACTGCTCTCTCGCGCTAAAGGAGAAAAAAATTTCCTCTATAATGCTGAACTGCAATCCGGAAACTGTTTCCACCGATTACGATACTTCTTCGAGGCTATATTTCGAGCCTTTAACTTTTGAAGATGCCGAAGCTGTATGCGATGCCGAAAACAATCCTCCTGTTATACTTCAATTCGGAGGACAGACGCCCCTTAAATTAGCAAAGAAATTTGATTCCCAAGGCATAAAAATTCTTGGGACGCCTTATAAATATATAGACATAGCGGAAGATAGGGAAAAATTTAAAAATATAATAAATAAATTAAATTTATTACAGCCTGAAAGTTCTATGGCATTCAGCGGCGAAGAAATATTCGACAAAGCAATATCTATCGGTTTTCCGGTTCTCCTGAGGCCTTCTTACGTTCTTGGCGGAAGAGCGATGGAGGTTATTTACGGAGAGGAAGGGCTTTCGGAATATATAAAAAAGATATTTAAGCAGGATATTTCTTTTCCGATACTTATAGACAAATTTTTAGAAGATGCCATAGAAATAGACGTAGATGCTTTAAGCGACGGAGAATCGGTTTATATAGCGGGAATAATGGAACACATTGAAGAGGCGGGAGTTCATTCGGGAGACAGCGCATGTTCGCTTCCATCTTTTTCTTTAGATAATAAATCTATCGAAAAAATTAAAGATATTACCGAAACTATTTGCAGGGAATTTTACGTGAACGGGCTTATTAATATTCAATTTGCGGTAAAAAACGAAAAAATATACATTATAGAAGTAAATCCAAGGGCATCGAGAACGGTTCCGTTTATAGGCAAGGCTACCGGAGTACAGATAGCAAAATTAGCAACAAGAATTATGCTCGGAGAAAAACTTAAAAGTTTTAATCTAGGCAGGTCTTTCGATATTAATTATTACTGCGTAAAGGAAGCCGTATTTCCTTTTTCTAAATTTTCCAACGTCGATCCTATGCTTGGCCCAGAAATGAGATCTACGGGAGAAGTTATGGGAATAGATTCAAGTTTCGGAATGGCTTATGCAAAGTCGCAGATAGCCGCCGGACAGAACCTGCCTCTTGCCGGAAACGTTCTTATAAGCGTAAAAGACGAAGACAAAAAATATTTAAAAGAACTGGGCATATCTTTAACCGAAGCGGGACTTAATATACTTGCGACGAAAGGAACATCCGAATATTTAGAAGGAGTAGGCATTAAAAACGTAAAAATAAACAAAGTGAAAGAAGGGCGCCCCCATATCATAGACGCGCTTAAAAATAAGGAAATATCAATGATAATTAATACGCCGCGGGGGCAAAAATCTTTGGAAGATTCTTATGTTATAAGAAGAAGCGCAATAGAGTTTTCCCTGCCGTATTATACGACTATACGCGGGGCGGAAGCTGCGTGCATGGCTATTAAAGCTCTTAAGGAAAATAATATCTCCGTTAAAGCTTTACAGGATTATTATAAAGGTATATAAATAAATATTACAATTTATCCGGGAGGTGATAATTTTGGCAACCAACGAAAAAGCTTTTTATATAACTAAAGAGGGGCATGAAAATTTAGTTAAAGAGCTGAAAAGACTCAAATCCGTAGAAAGACCGGCAAATATAAAAGCTATAGAAGAGGCAAGGGCGCACGGGGATCTTTCCGAAAATGCCGAATACCAGTATGCAAAGGACAAACAGGGTTTTATAAACGGCAAGATTATGGAGATTGAAGACCAGATTGCAAGGGCGCAGATTATAGACGTATCTAAAATATGCGAAGAAAAGATAGTGTTCGGCGCTACCGTTACCCTGCTTGACCTAAATACCGACAAAGAGGTATCTTATAAGATAGTGGGGGATGCCGAGTCCAATATTAAAGAAGGCAAGATTTCTATCAGCTCGCCTATAGCTAAGGCTTTAATAGGCAAATGTATCGGCGACGAAGCTAAAATTAACGTTCCAAACGGCGTTAAAGAGTTTGAAATAATTGACATTAAATACATATAGATGTATAATATTTATAGAATAAGCTTTATATCGCCGCATTTTAAGCATGCCGGTTAAAGCGAAAAAAAATAAATAAAGGGAGGATATATGGCATTAGATAAAGCTGAAGTATCAAAGGTAATAGACGAAATAAGGCCTTCACTGCAGTATGACGGAGGAGATGTTGAGTTGGTTAATATACATGACGACGGAACCGTCGATGTAAGACTTAAAGGAGCATGCGCTCACTGCATGGGATCTATAATGACCTTAAAAGGTGGAATTGAACGCCTTCTTAAGGAACGCATTCCGGAAGTTAAAGAAGTTAATGCAGTTTAAATATAGAAAAAAGGCGTCAGATTTTATTTTACGCATATGAAAAAAACAATTAACGATAAAATATGTTGCGTAAAATAAAATCTGACGCCTTTTTTATTTTTTATCAATTTCAAACGTAAATTTTTTTGTTGGATTTACCAAAATTAAGGCATATCTCATAAGGAATAGTTTCGGATAGAGAGGCTATTTCTTCTATTTTAATTTCGTTTAAACCATCTTTGCCCGTGATTATAACTTCATCGCCGGCTTTGATGTTTTTTATCTCGGAAACGTCTACTATCGTCATATTCATCGTAACAATACCTATTATAGGCGCAAAACCGCCGTTTATTAAAAACCTTCCTTTGTTAGACAGCAGTCTGGGTATACCGTTGTCGTAACCTGCGGAAACTATTCCTATAGTCATATCGCGGTCAGCTCTGAACGTATTATTGTAGGATACGAAACTGCCTTTTTTAATATTTTTAATTTGTAAAATTTTAGATTTTAAAGTCATTAACTGTTCAAGTTTAAATTCAGAGTCTGTTTCCTGATTATTTATACTGTTTTTATTATTATTTATGCCATATTTAGTTTCTTTATTCGGATTAAATCCGTAAAGTAAAATTCCCGGCCTGACCGCATTTGAGCAGTCGTCTAACAAACTGCCGTTTAAAATAGACGAACTGGCGCTTATGTGTATGTATTGAGGGGTTATTTTATATTTTGCCATAACCGAAATTATTTTTTTAAAATTATTTATTTGATAATTAGTGTATTCTAAGTTGTTTCCATAAGATAAATGGCTGAACAAGCCTTCGAGGTTGAAATATTTCTTGTTGTCGCCAATAATGCGCGCAGCCTCTTCCATCTCCGTTTCGACAAGTCCAAGCCTGCTCATTCCCGAATCGAATTTTAAATGCAAATTTAAAGTTTTATTTATTTTGGAAGATTTCATTTTATCTAATAATTCTTTTAGATAATCCAAGCTATATACTCCTATGCTTAAATTTAAAGCGCTTGCCGCTTCTAAATTTTCCAAATTAATTCCTTTCAGCATAAGAAGTTTTGCTGACGGTATTTTTTTTAAGATATTTTCGGCTTCTTCAATTTCTATAATTCCGAAAAAATCTATCCCGTTTTTGAAAAGCGATTCGGCTATCGGTAAAAGCCCGTGTCCGTATGCATTAGATTTGATTACGGCGATAATCTTTTTGTCTTTTAAAGATGTTCTGTTTTTAATAAAGTTAAGATTATTTACGAGGTTATTAAGATTTATATATAAATAGGTATCTTCCATAGATTTATTTTAAGTAAAATTTTGCCTAAAGTCAATTTATACGTTATTCCCAAAATTGCCGATAGAAATTATTAAAAATATTGCAATGTTTTAATAACACTGGATTCCCGCATCTTTTGCCTGCATCAAAGACATGCTTTGATAAACGCAGGCAAAAGATGCGGGAATGACACCCGTTGGGTGCAAAGTTAAATATCCACAAAGTCATTCCTGCGTAAGCAGGTGCGGTTTAAAGCCGTCGGTATTTAGACGGCTCATCCAGAAAAATAAATTTCTATCGGCAAATTTGCGTTATTTAAATGACGCATGTTTTATGTTTTTCCTTGTCGAATAAGGTATTTTCTGCTATTATATAACTATAAAAATATAATATTATCAGGGGATAAAAATGAACATAGAAGATATTAATTTTAAAGCCGTTATAGATAATGCGCGCATAGGCTCTGATGATTTTATAGACATCTTTATAGAAAGTAAAGTTTCAACGGTTTTATCCAATGAAAGCAAAAGGCTTGAAAAAGCAATTAAAGGTTTGATTCTGGGTGCCGGTATAAGGTTAATATCAAATAAAAAAACCTATTACGCATATACTAATAATATTGAAGAATCGAATTTATTAAATATCGCTTCTCAGTTAAAAAAAGCGGCTTTAAGCGATATAAAAAATAATGAAGGAAACGAAAGGAGTGAAGATTCGAGCAACTTATTTTTAAATTTTAACGAAAAAAAGCCGAAAATAGATTTTAATATAATAAAAGACGTTACCGGGGTTTCTATAGACGAAAAGTTGATGAAAGTTTCTCCTGTCGTGGACTACTCTTGGAATTACGATAAAAAAGTAGTACAAGTCAACGTTACTTATTCAGATTATAAGCAGGACGTATTAATAGTTAATTCCGAAGGCGATTTAGTTAAAGATTACAGGGAAAATTTAGCTTTTTTAGTCAATATAGTAGTTTCGGACGGTAAGAAAACCGAGGTCGGTTATGAATCTGCTGGCGGATTTACCGGTTTTGAATTTTTTGACGCAAACGATCCTGAGAGTATAGCAAAAAAAGCTTTAGACAGAGCCTTGTCGCAGCTTTCGGCTCCTTTTGCGCCTTCAGGACCTATGACGGTAGTACTGTCGAGCGAGGCAGGCGGAACAATGATACATGAAGCAATAGGTCACGGTTTGGAAGCGGATATTGCGGGAAACGGTTTAAGCGTATATTCCGACAAGATAGGCGAACAGGTAGCGTCAAATCTTATAACCGTAATAGACGACTCTTCGTTGGTCGGAAAAAGAGGTTTTTACAGATTTGACGACGAAGGGACTTGTTCAAGAAAGAATATTCTAGTCCAAGACGGAGTTTTAAAAAAATATATGTCCGACAGATTATCTTACGTTAAATACGGCTATGAATTAACGGGCAACGGAAGAAGGCAGTCTTACGAACATATTCCGATAGTCAGGATGTCTAATACGATGATTGCGCCCGGCGAAACTAATCCTGAAGATATTATAAGGAGCGCAGAGGACGGATTATTTGTTAAAAAAATGGGAGGCGGACAGGTTAATACAGTTACCGGAGATTTTGTATTCGACGTTATGGAGGGATATATAATTAAAAAAGGTATAGTTCAGGAAGCCGTCAGCGGCGCGACACTAATAGGCAACGGCCCCGATATACTTAAAAATATAGATATGGTTGGAAACGATTTGGGTTTCGGCATAGGAACATGCGGAAAAGACGGTCAGGGCGCTCCAGTAGCAGATGCTCAACCTACGTTAAGAATTCCGTCCATTATAGTCGGCGGTAAAAATTCAAAATAAATAAAGCAATAAAGGATGGAAAGAATAAAAGACTGGAAATCATATCAGAAGACGCTTAATAAAAGAAAAAATAAGAAAAATAGGTTTGTTTATTTTGCCAAGTATATATCATTGTTAGTTCTTGCAGGCGTTTTTTTATACGGTTTCGTTAAGTTTTATTATTACGGCAGGCATTTTTTCTTATCAAAGAACAAACCTGTGCTTGGAACCGGCATAAGACCTATAAAATTTATTAAGGCTTCCGCCGTTTTAAAAAAACGAGGATTTAACGGTTTTAGTTCGGACGAAGTAAATTCGCTCAAATCTCTTAAGAGGTATTTTAAGTATCATAATCCGGTTTTTAAAACTATTAAAAACGGACGATATATTCAAAAAATAGGCAATTATACCGTAGTATATACAGTAGTTCCATCCGTTCAGGAAGAAGCCGAAAAAGTATTTAAGGAATATGCAGTGCCTTACGGAGTACTTGCGGCAGTGAATCCGGAAACTGGCGCAGTATTGGGCTTTGCTTTATATGCCCATAATAAAAAGAAATCTGCCGAGATTTCGCCGCTCATAGCATACCCCCCCGGATCAATCGCTAAAATAATTACGGCTACTGCGGCTATCGAATCCAAAGGTTTTTATCCGGGATTTAATATCTGTTTTAACGGCACGCTTTACGGAACCGATAAAACAAACTGGGAGCAAAATATAGGAACCGGTTCTAACGATATATCTTTTAAAGAGGCGTTTGCTAAATCATGCGACGTAGCTTTCGGAAAAATTGCAGGATATTATGTAGGAAGAAAACTGCTGTTCCGTTATTTCGATAAATTTAATTTCAACAAAAAAATACCTTTTATATTAAATTTACAGGAAAGTAAAGCATATATACCAAAAAAATTTTACCAGTTGGAGCTTACCGGCGCCGGTTTTGAAAACGTTAGGATAACGCCTATCCAGGCGGCTATGGTTGCGGGTGTGGCGATAAACGGCGGGAGATTAATCGAACCTTATATAATAAAGGAAATTATGTCGACAACGGGCAAAATTATTTATAAGCATAAGGGTATCAAAGTTATAGGTTATCCAGTTACTTTAAAAACCGCTTATGTTTTAAAACAGATGATGATAGCAACGGTAACTAACGGTATAGCGCATTCTGATTTCTATAGCTATAACGGCAGTTATATGCTTCCAGGCGTTGTTACAGGAGGAAAAACAGGAACTATATCGGGAAATCATCCAACAGGTTTATACCAGTGGTTTGCCGGTTTCGGAGAAGAAAACAAAAAGAAAATAGCATTATCGGCTTTGGTCGTGGAAAAGCCGGTCTGGAGAATAGAAGGCGGCGGCGTTTCCGAAAAAACACTCTTAGCTTATTTTTTCTGATATAATATTTACATATTCTCATATATTCTAAATTTATATTTGTAATTTATATATATACAATAATAATTTGTTATTACCGGCGATATGTATAATAAATAAAAATAATATCGGAGGCTGTCATGGCTAAATTTTTCCCGTTTGAATATTTTGAACCGGTTTTCGATCATTCGGTCTGCAATATGAAAAGGATACGGAGAGAGCTCAGGCTTGCGGAAGATTTAACGGCTATAGATTATGTATCTATCGTTATTTTAAATATAAAAAAATACAATGGCGATTTTATAAAAACATTAAGCGGCGTGCTGAGAGACTCCGACGTTGTATCGGTTAAAAACGATTTTGTTTATCTTTTTCTGCCCGGAACCGATTTTGAAGGTTCAATGAATATAATAGGGGATTTTAAAGAATTCTACGAAGATGTTTTTGATTATATTATTTCTTCGACCATTTTAAAAGATTTAAAAAACGTTGCGGACGTGTTATCAGAAATAAGCAGGCTTGCAATAGATAAAGGCTGGAGATTATAAGATATTGTAACGCAATCGTAACAAAAATTTAACGCAATCGTAACATATTTGTCATAATCCTGAAACAATTTCTTTTTATAATAAATAATAACGGATTTTAATTATTTATTAAATTAGAAGAGGTTTAGGTATTATGATAACTGCTTTAAACAGTGCGACTTTCATCGGAATAGATGCAGTTCGGGTAAACGTAGAAGTTTTTATATCGGGCGGCATACCGGGCATTATGATAGTAGGGTTACCCGATGTTTCCACCAAAGAGGCCAAGGACAGAGTAAGAGCCGCGATAAAAAATTCCGGTTTTGAATATCCGGTTAAAAAAATAACTATAAATCTAGCCCCTGCCGATATAAGGAAAGAAGGTCCGATATTCGACCTGCCGCTTGCAATAGGCATTTTAATTTCCGCAGGACTCCTTAAATGCGCCTTAAACCTTAACGATTATATAATTGCCGGAGAGCTGTCTTTAAACGGAAAAATAAAAAAAATTAACGGCATAATTGCGCTTGGAATACTTGCTAAAAAAATAAATAAAAAGTTAATTATTCCGTATGAAAACATAAATGCGGCAAAATTTCTTGGAGTCGATTTTGCGGCATTCGGCAGTTTAAAAGAATTATGTATGTTTATTTCGGGAGGAAAAGATTATTATTCAATAGAAGAAAAAGAATCCCAAGTTTATTTTAATAATAAGATAAATATAAATTACGAAAATAAAGAAAACGGCAAATATGACGTTAACGAGAATGAAGAAAATCTTTACTTTAAAAATGTTATCGAAAATGCAAACGCCGTAAAAAAAGAGCGGGGGCAGTATGTCGATTTTGCCGAAATAAAGGGGCAGGAGTTTGCTAAAAGAGCCGTTTTAACCGCTATAGCA
The DNA here is from genome assembly GCA_008534395.1 of Candidatus Acidulodesulfobacterium acidiphilum. Taxonomy (NCBI): domain Bacteria; phylum Candidatus Acidulodesulfobacteriota; order Candidatus Acidulidesulfobacterales; family Candidatus Acidulidesulfobacteraceae; genus Candidatus Acidulidesulfobacterium; species Candidatus Acidulidesulfobacterium acidiphilum. The sequence goes on along the minus strand of SHMQ01000007.1, from coordinate 62,057 downwards.
GGTCACCATAACATATTAATGGTCGGACCTCCGGGAAGCGGAAAAACTATGCTGGCGCATAGTATAGCATGGATACAACCAGACTTATCGCTTGAAGAATCTTTAGAGACGTCCAATATATACAGTTTTTCAAATAAAAATAAAAAAAATTGCGGCGAGGAAAACGGACTTATATTAAGAAGACCTTTTATTGTCGTGCATCATACTGTATCTCTTGCGGGATTAATAGGCGGAGGGGGCGGTTCTAATCCTCTGCCCGGCGATATAAGCCTTGCGCATAACGGCGTTCTTTTTATAGACGAATTTTCCGAACTTAACAGAAAAACTATAGATGGATTAAGGCAGCCTATGGAAGATAAGTATATTAATTTATCCAGAAGCCGTTTTTCTATAATTCTGCCCAGCAATTTTATGCTTGTCGCCGCAATGAACCCTTGTCCTTGCGGCTATTACGGAGACGCAAAACATGAGTGTAAATGTTCAAGCGCCGACATTTATAAGTTTTATACTAAAATATCGGGACCTATTCTCGACAGATTCGACATATTTATAGAGGTTTATCCTGCGGATTTAGACGAATTAACCGTTAAAGCCGATTTGCCAGATTCCGACGATATTAAAAAATTAGTCGAAAAAACTAGAAATATTCAGATTAGCAGATATAAAGATAGCTGCATCAGGTTTAACTCGTCGGCAAAAAGCACAGATATAGAAAAATATTTTAACATAACGAATGAAGCCCTTAATCTTGCACAAAAAGCCGTAAAAAGATTAAATATTTCTTCAAGGGGCTATTATAGAATATTGCGCGTTTCAAGGACTATAGCCGACCTCGACATGAAAGAAGAAGTAGATGCAGATTCCGTGTTGGAAGCATTAAATTACAGGAATACAAAACTTATAAAAGCGTAAAGATTATCCAAATTATATTTATCTAATCGAAAATAAATATAGTTTTGGGGTCGGATTCATATCTGATTTCGTCAACCGGCTCTTTTTTATTTTTTCCGGCGAATAATTTATTGGCGGCATTAATAACGAGACCGTTTTTTCCGCCTATGTTTTTATATGCGTGAACTACGCCAGGAGGCACCGTCAGTGCCGAAGGCTTATTTTCACCGAGAAACAGTATCATTTTATTCATGTATGTAGGGGAATCTTTTCTGTTGTCCCACAATATAATTTTAAAATCGGAAGGGCCTATAAAGCAAAAATAGTCGGTTTGATATACGTGTTCGTGAGGTCCTCTTTGCACTCTAGGCATTGTTAAAGATACATAAGACATCTGAGGGAAAACGGATTCGTCTAATTCGTCGCTCCTGTAAAGTTCCGCAAGCCAACCCCGTTCGTCTATATATTTTTCGATTCTTTTAAGTGTTACGCCGTTAATTTCAGCGAGTTTGAATGTAACGCCCATAATATTTAACGCTTTATTTTTAAACTATTTAAGGTAAAATTAAAATAGTATAGCTTTAATGTTTTTTATGATTATATTATAAATTTGCTATTTAAATCAATGAAAAACTTTGTAAAAGTTTTAACGTTAAGTTTTGCGATAGCAGTTTTTTGTTTGTTATGCGTCACTAACGGCGCATATGCGGGAATAATTCATATTTACGGCGACAAATTTCCTATGCAGACCGTTAAAATAAATGCTGTTTTTAATCCGAAAACCGAAACTATATCCGGCAGTGAAATAATTAATTATATCCGGTATAATTTTAAAAAAAAATATGAAGAAAAATATCGTAAAATAAAAAAAATCGGCGATAAATATAAAAATTTCAGAGGCATATATATAAAAATTTATCGTAATTTTTATATTATGTTTTATCCGAACATCTTTTATAAAAAACCTAAGAATATAAAAGATTTTGATTTTCATCAGCTTTACCCTTACGATTTTAATAGGGGATATATAAGCATAAAGAGTTTATCTTATAGTTCGACAATACATAAATTATACAAATCTTATAAAGTTAAAATTGTTTTTAAGACGAAAATTCCTCAGGCAATCGGCAACTTCGGGCATTTTAAACAAGAAACAGTAATTAATGCTCCGTTTTATCCATATATTTCCTCAGGCAAAAAATTTAATCCCCAAACCGATATTAATTTTAAAGTTAATCTTAAAATAAAAGCCGGATATAAAGCGTTTTTTAACGGCAAAATTTATAAAAAAAACTTTTTTATCGGGAAGAGAACTAATTTTATTTCTTTAATATTCGCAAAAAAATTTATAAAAAGCAGAATTTCTAACGTAAAAACAGGTTTATCTATATTTTTTTTTCAGCCTTACCCGTACAATTTTGGACGGTCAAATAAAAAAATAGACAAGGCGGCGTTATTATTGGATAAATACAATATGTTGAAATTAAAAAAAATAAATATAGTTTACGTTCATTTAAGGCGGAGTTTATGGCTAAAACCGCCTTTATATTCAAAAACTATTTTAATAAGCACGAGATTCGGCAATATTTTTCCAAATTTTTATATATATCAAAAATTAAATATTATAAAAGGATTAATATATTTAAACACGGTTAATTATAAAAAATTTATAAACGAAATAAGCATTGGTATGAGCAGTTACAAGTACTACCTGTATTCGCAAGAATTAAAAAAATATACTGATTTAGAATTCAAAACGTTTTTGAAAAAATATATAAATAGCAATCCGAATATAAAAAATATCGTTAAAAAATTTAATTTTATTCAGGGAGTAAATACGGTTATAAATTATCCTATATTTCCTTTGTATTATATATATTTTACAGGTTTTCCGCGCACGCACGGGTTTAAAAACGGAGTATATTATTACAATAACGATTTAAATATTATAAACAAAGAAAAGATTGAAAAAAAAATTTTAAGTAAAAAGAAAAACGACTATTATAAACTTTTCCTAAGCAGTACAGGCGGTAATATAAGTCCTGATAGCGGACGTTCTGAAGGCTATCTAAATTTTACCCTGACGAAAAAACACGGTTATAGAAACGGCATTTTATTTAATATATTTAAAACATATTACGGAAGAGGCATAAGCATAGGTTTGTCTCATCAGCTTGGAAATTTTTTTCCTGTCGCCCAGACATACAGGCAGTCGATTTTCGGTTCGATAAATTTTATGCAGATAAGCCCCTCTGCATCGGGCGATTCTGTAATTTATCAAAATTCTAAAAGACTGACGGAATTTACAGTCGGCTATGGATATAATTCGGTAGATTATAATATTAATCCTCAATACGGTTCATCGTTTAACTTTACTTATAATATAGCCAATTCAAATATATTTTCGCCTTTTTCCTTTAGTCAGTTTATGCTGCAGTATGTAAGAAATTTTAAAATAAATGCGGATAACATAATATCCGTAAGAGGCATAGGCGTTTTTGCCGACGGAAACGTTCCCGAAGCTCTTGATTATTATCTGGGCGGAATTAACGGCATTATGGGTATACCTGCAAGCGAACCCTTTATCGGTAACGATGCCGTAATTGCCGAAGCAGATTATGAAAGAAATATATACCGGGGATTAAACTTGAATCTATTAGATAACCTTATTGATATAACCGCCGTGACCGGAAACGTAATAGGCGGCGCAGGCAAGCTTGACGATACCGTTCCTTCGGTTATTCATAAAGGCGTTATATATAGTTTTGCGGGACTCGGTTTGCACTTCAAAACTTACTTTTTCGGGATATATCCCGAAATGTTTAGTTTTTACGCCGCAAAAGCGTTCGGCGACAGAGTCGGCTCTGAATACGGGGTCAGATATTATTTCGGATTGAATCAGCCGTTTTAATTAAATCGTTTTTGTTATATAATATTACGATAATTTCGGAGCTTTAAACGAAATAAGCATATAAATAAATGTTTTGCAAAAAGGAGACGTAAATTGGACTTAATAGAAGCAGTTAAAACCAGAAAGAGCATAAGAAAATTCGAGTCTGAAGACGTTGATTTGAATCTGATAAAAAAAATTATGGAAATTTCTATAAATTCGCCAAGCGGGGGAAACGCTCAAAACTGGTTTACATATATAATTAAAAACAAAGATATTCTTAATAAAATGAGAAGCGAAGTGGAAACCGTATATAAAAACGTAACGGGCAAAGATGCGCCGGACGTTTATGCATTTTTTAACGAAGCGCCGGTCGTACTTGCAGTCGTGGAGAAGCCGTATACCGGCAGTATTGATAAAATACTTGAAAATAACGATAAAAATAAAGACAGGAATTTCGCCAGAAAATTTATAGTAAATCCGGGACTTCAGGGCGTATCCAGCTTTATAGCCCACATTTTGCTTGTAGTTCACAACGAAGGACTTGGGGCATGCTGGATGACGGGACCCCTAATCGCCAAACCTGAAATAGAAAACATACTCGGTATTAAAAGCCCCGACAATCTCGTTGCATTGATTCCTGTCGGAAAACCGGTCGAAAGAAAGTCTAAATCGTCGAGGATGAATGTCGAAGAAGTTATTACGGTTGTATTATAATGCAAGATTAAGATATTGAATTAAACAGGGCATTCTTTAGATTCGTCCGGCAAACCAGTTTCTGTCGACAGGCACGGAGCTTTAAAAAGATAGCCGTGCCACATGCCATGAAGCGTTCTCGACGTAACTAACGTCCAGAATCCAGCAAGCATTATGACGAATATAGCCCCAGTAATCCTGAAAAATTCAATACCGGTAATCCTATAGAATATAATCGTAGCTGCAGTGTAAACACCCAGCGGGAAGGTAAATCCCCACCAGCCCATATTAAAAGGCATTCCTTCTTTTACATATCTTATAGTTAATAATAATGCAATAATAAGCCACCAGAAACCGAATCCCCATATAACCAGCCCGCCTATAGGACCGAATGCTGCAGCCGTTTTAGCGTAAATAAAAAGTTTAGTGCCGATAAATGCACGCGGTGCATCGCTTCCCAGGAGAAGAAGTCCTAAACTTCCCGTGCCTATCGGACCCAGCGTCAACCAGGTAGAAACCGCCATATCTTTATGCGGCAATTTGTGCCAGGCAAGACGCAAAAACAGTATAACGAGAACGCCGAAAGCTAAAGGAACCGAGAATGCCCATAAAGCATAGCCGGTAACTACTACTACTCTTGCCGCCGCCGCCGCTAAATGCGGAGCAAGAAAACCTCCCGAAGAAGCCGCAACTTCGGCGGGTACTATAGGCAATAGCCATACGGCAGTCATGTCTTCAATGCTGTGGGTATGGTTAGTGAACATATAGAAAGGCACAAGAATACCTACAATAACGCTTATTATTACGTCTATCCACCATAAATAGAAAGCAAGATTGACCATTTTCGGGCCTGCGAAATTTAAAAAACCGTTTATAATAGTTACCAATCCCATAGGAATAGCTCCAAGAAACATGGATTGAATCGGGTGGCCGAACAACTTTACCGCCGATTTAAAATAAAAAACAAATCTGCCTATAAATAAAACGCTAAAGATTACAAAAAGAAAAATATTTATAACCCATAAAGTTTTAGCTACCATTAAGAGACCCGGCACATAAAACGGGAAAGCTCCCAGCATAAGAGACAAAATTCCAGTACCCATATTCATAGTAAACCAGTTTGGGGTGAATTGTCTTATAAGGTCGCTCGGTTTGTTCATTTGTTTCAACGGGCGCAAATTGTTGACAAACGAGCCGTTTTTTTTAATATCTTTTTTCATAGATTTTAAATAAATTATATTTATATTGTTTAATTATTAGATATAAAAATATAACGATATTATATTTTTATATAAACTAACATTGAAGCGCTATTAAAGATATCATTTTTTTTAAATTATATCAAGAAAATTTTAAAATATAAATATGTTATATTTTTAAAATAATTTCTTATTTTAAGAGTTTTAAAATGTTTACAAAGGAAGAATTTTTAAATATAAGCTATGTATATATTTCCCGAAACTTTACATTTCTTTGACGCGAGAAGGTTTTAAAAACGATATTAAAACCCTTGATTTAATGGTGCGTCCAGCAGGATTCGAACCTGCGACCCACAGCTTAGAAGGCTGTTGCTCTATCCATCTGAGCTATGAACGCATAATTGGATAGTATTATCTTTAATATATATAAATAATACCATTTATACCTATTTCTGTCAATTATCGAAATGCGTTTTTTAAAGTACGTTGTGTCGAAAGCATGTATTAAACGGAGCTTGTGAATATTAAGCGTCGTCGGCCAAGGTTTATCCATTGATTCTATTTTTATTTAGTTGTTTGATTATAGTCATTTAAAATTTTCTAAAATATCATCATGAATTTTTGTATATATATTTCGTTTTTTTAGTCCGCGATTCACTATAAAAACCTTTCAATAAAGATTTTTACTATAATCTTGCCCGATATGTAACATAAATTTAACAAAAATTTAATGTAAATGTAACAAAATTGTCATAATGTGGAAACATTAAAAAAATATAATTGAATTATATTTAAAAAATTAACTTAATTAAAAATAAAAAAATTATGAAAATTAAAAACAAAAAATTATCGGCGTTTATATTTATTACTGCAGTTGCAAGTATCGGTATGATTTTTTCGGTTAAAGTATGCGCAGCTTATAATAAGAATCAAAACAGTTTTAACGAATTACTTAAGAAATACGGGATAAAAATTAAAAAAGCCGGAATAGTACATATTAATTTCGATGGGAAAAAGGAGGATCGTCTATCTGTAAATGTTCGTAAAAATAGAGGTTGTGAAGAAATTAACGGAGCAATCTGCAAAAAAAGTTTAACTAAAATGAATATGAATATGCCTTATTTTTTGAGGCAAAGAATTTCACTTTCCGGAAACGGAAGCGTAAAATCCGCATTAATGACTTTATCTCATGAAACGGGCGTTCCTTTTGTAATTTACAGGGGTTTTCCTGATAAATTGAAGAACGAAGCATATTATAAAGATATTCCGTTGTATAAAGTTTTAAACGGACTTTTGGTTTCTAACGGTTTTGCTTACAGTTATAAAAATAAAATGCTTTATGTTTATGCCGTAGAAGAAAAAACCTTCCATATTCCGGTATCGGATCTATTATCAACTTTTTCTTCGACAGTCGGCATGAGCGGTATAGAAGGAGGAGGCGTTAATTCTAGCATTAATAACGGAAATACTCAAGAAATACCGGAAGGAGGCGGGACGGGTATTACAGGAGGAAATACCGAATCATCCGGTTCAGGTTCTTCTGATTCTTTGTCTTCCGGTTTAATAAACTCCGGCGTAAACGGTAATTATGGAAACGGCGGCGGTTATTCGGGCAATCCTTCCGGTTCGCTTTCGCTTACATTGTCGGAATCGGACAGTCTATATTCTATAATTTCCAGAAATATAAAAGAAATGTTAACTAAAAACGGAAAATATTTTATTAATCCGAAAGACGGATTGATATGGGTAAAAGACAGAGTTTCAAATGTCAATGAAGTTGCGGCTTATATAAAAAGAATAAATAAGTTTCTTTCAAAACAGGTGTTTTTAAAAGTTGAGGTAATAGACGTAAATTTAAATAAAGGATTTCAGGCGGGAATAAACTGGAATTTATTATTTAATCAGGCTTTTAAGTCTAATGTTTTTGGGGCGGATTCATTGTCGGTTTCGGCTCAGCTTGCGTCTTCAAACAATATTTCTAATGCGCCGTATATAGGTTTTAAGGGTTCTGGAAGCAACAGCGCAATTTTAAACGCTTTGAGGACTCAGGGGGCAGTCGACGTTATCTCTCAGCCAAGGCTTGTTTTAATGGATGGGCAGACGAGGCTTATATCTTCCGGCACTATAACCCCTTATGTTTCGAGTATTCAGACGATGTCGCTAAGTTTGTCGCAGACGGAAACTTATCCTGTTATATCTCAGGTTCAAACGGGGCTTTCGATATCTTTTACTCCTCATATAAATTTTAAAAATAATTCCGTTTCCGTTACGTTAAGCCTAATAGATAATTCTATTACAGGCTATCAGTCTTTTGCAATCGGGGAGGAAAGTTTCAGTAATCCTGTAATAGAATCGAAAAGCTTTTCCGACACCGTAAACGTAAAGTCGGGTTCGACGATACTTGTAGGAGGAATACTTACGACTGATAAAGTTAAAAATACGTACGGAATTCCTATATTTTCTAAAATACCTCTGTTTGGCAATTTTTTCAAGTCTGTAAACGATACCGATGAAAAAGAAGACCTGCTTATAATGCTTACGCCGAAAATAATCAGATAAAGCTGAATTTACAAAAAATTTGCAGCAGAAAATGAGTATAAAATAAAAATTTTCATTCGTGTTTATTATAGATGTTTATGTATATACGTATATATAGAGCATAAAGATTTATAAACAAACAATAAAGATATCAAAATAAATCAATAATAAATTTATTTGTTTTTTAGTCATATGAAAATCGGCGAATATTTTATATCGAAAAGAAAGTTTACTGAAGAACAGCTTAAAGATGCACTATTCATGCAGTCTATCGGCAAAAAAAGACTGGGTGAAATATTAACGGATTGTGGCTATGTTACAGATGCCGATATAGCGCTTTATGCGGCAGACAGTTCAGGAAGAGAATTTTTCGGCGATTTAAATTCGTTTTATATAGATAAAAAGGAAAATGAATATTTCGGCTTTGCCCTGCTATATGATATTCCAGCCGTAATAGCAAAAAAAGACGGGATCAGCTATATAGTTTGCAATGAAATTACATCATCTTTGTCGGGAAAGATAGCTTTTGACGAACGTCTTAAATCTTATAAAATAGCTATTTCTACGAAAAGAAAAATTTACGAAGCGCTCAGTAAGATATTTATTAGCAATAAAGAGTTCTCCGAAAAAGAAATTTTAAACGAGGCAATTGAAATAGCGTTATTAAAAGGATCACCTAATTTAAGGATAAAAAGAACGGAAAATTTTTACATGATTATTATGGACGGAGAAATTTATCAGGAAAACATAAGAGTTCTAAGCTTGGAGTCGGGACAGAGGATAATAAATATTATAGCCGCAAATTGCAGAATTACTTTAAAAAAAGGCGAGGGATTAGACGCAAAATTTATTTTTGTTTCAAATTTTTATAAAGGGTTAAAAGTTAGCATTAGAGTTGCATTTTTACCCATTTCATCGAAGCTCGACAAAGAAACCATGCTTTTTGAAGCAGTCCTTAGAATTCATGGTTTGAATAAAGTATTCGATTTTGAATCGATAGGTTTTACGGAAGAAAATGCCGAATTGCTAAAAAAATCTTATATACACCCAAACGGACTTATTATAGCTACCGGACCGACCGGTTCCGGAAAAACTACTACATTTTATGCAATGCTTAAACTGCTGTCCCAGAAAAAAGGTACGATTTTGACTATAGAAGATCCGGTAGAAATAGAATTACGCGAATCGAATATAACGCAAATGAATATATCTGAAGATTTTGGATATCCTGAAGCCGTCAGGGTTATGTTGAGAAGCGAGCCGGATATAATGATGATAGGCGAAATAAGGGACGAAATTACCGCAAAACATGCGCTGATGGCTGCAGAAACGGGTCATCTCGTCATGACTACGCTTCACGCTAATTCGTCTCTGTCGATATTCGGAAGATTTAAATCTTTAAATATAGATGTCGTTCAGTTATTTTCGGTATTAAGATTCGTAACGGCGCAGAGGCTGTATAATCCTTTATGTCCAGAATGCAAAAAAAAGATATATTTCGAAGAGTTACCTTCTATTTACAAAAAAGCCCTGATGCAGGACTTACGATTTACCCCAGAAACAGGTTATGAAATGAATATAAAAAGTAAAAATAACATAGCAAGATTTATCGATACGACTTCAGATTTTAAAGAGGTAAAATTTCTCGATGCCGTTTTTGTGAGAGGAGAAAAAAACTGCGACAGTTGCGGCGGAACGGGATACGATAAAAGAAAGCCGCTTATTGAAATTGCCGAGTTTAATGAATCTGCAAAAGAGGAAATATATAAAGACTTAAATTTATTGTTTAATCAGTCTTACTTAGAATCCGTTTTAATAAATTTATCGGGATTTAAATCTTTAAAAACGCAGGCATTTGAAAAATTGCTTGCAGGCGATATAGATCCCCAAGCTTATTTTAGTTTGTCGAGGTAGATTTATGTTAAAAAATTATTTAGTCAAATTTTATACCCCTGAAGGTAAAAGTCTGATAAGAAATATTAAGGCGCAAAATTTATCGGATGCGGAAACGCTTATTTTAGAAGAAGGCTATATGCCGTCATTTGTTTTACCCAATATTTTTTTAGATGCAATAAACCCTACCGGCAACGGAGGAATGAAAGACGCCGAGCTTGCGGTGTTTTTTAATGAACTGCATCATCTCGTCAAATCTACCGGTTCGGTCGGCAAATCTTTTAGTTATATGGACAAAGATATACCAACGCCTGAATCTTCAAAAAAATATGATTTGCTATATTTATTAAAGCGCCTATATTACAGCCATAAGCTTTCAAAGATAAAAAATCGTAAAAAATTGATAAAAAACTGCATTTATTTGTTGGATAAAGGGGAAAGCGTTAAAGAAGCGTTTGCGAGGAATAATTTTGAAGAAATAGCACTTTCCTTAATAGATTTAGCGGAATCTACCGGCGATTATTCGGAATCTTTTTTAAAAATATCCGAATATTTCGAAACTAAAAATATTTATAAAAAAAATATTATAGGAACCTTAGCTTATCCTTTATTTTTATTTTTACTGCTGTTTATAGCTTTTTCGGTTTTTCTTTATTACGTCGTTCCGACTTTTTCGTTATTCTTTAAGCAGTTTCCGAATATTCCCTTGTCTACGGTTTATACGTTAAAATTGTTCGGGCGGTTAAAAAATATTTTTATCTATATAATATTTTTCGCCGTTCTTATTTTCGCCGCTTTTTTGTCGGATTTATCCGGAATAAAAACTAAAGCGTTTTCCTTTTTGCAAAACATACCTCAGTTAAAAAATATTTTAAATTACTCTTATTTAAACTGGATTTTTTATCAATTTTCTTTAATGATATCTTCGGGCGTGACGGTTAACGCAGTATTCGATTATTTTGGAAAAAACAGTTCTAAAGTATATTTTAGAAATAAATTTAAATCAGTTTATCAAGATTTAATTAAAGGCAATACGTTGTTTGATTCTTTGCATAAAGCCGATTTTTTGCCGGAGGATGCCATAGAGTCTATAAGGTACGGCGAAATAGGAGGGTTTTTATCCGAAACGGTTTTGAATCTTTCTAAGGAATTTAAAGAAAAAGCGGACAGATATATGAAAATATTTACTAAAGGATTGTTTTTGCTTGCAATGATAGGCGTAGTACTTTTTTTGCTATTAATGTTTTTTTCTTTATTTTTACCTCTTATTCAGGGAATGGTGGGTTTGTCGGCTAATTACTAAAATTATAAATAAATTTAAAACTAAAAAACAAAAAAATTAAATTTATCCGGAGGAAAATTATGATTGCGCTAAAAAAGAAAGAAATTAAAATTAAAAGCAAAAAAAGCAAAAAAATTAATGACAAGTTGGATTTTCACTCACTAAAAATTTATAAAAACGGGAACGGTTTTACCCTTATGGAAATTATAGTCGCAATGATAGTAGTCGGAATACTTTCGGCAGGGGGATTAATGGTTTATAACGGATTAATAGGTTCTTCCAATGTTACTGCAACGGTTCAATCGGTTACTAAATTAGAATCGGCCGTAAATTCTTATATGCAGGTAAACGGCGGGAGTATAATTCCCCCTGCCGGCGTTTCTCTTCCATATGCTATGCAGGAAGACAACCTGCTCCCTTCTTCATGGACGGTTAACGGCAATAACGTTATACCGCCTAATGCGGGTTTTGTTTCCGCATATCAAATTTCTACCGATTCAAATCCGGGACAGTATATTTACGTCATCGGCATAAACGCTCCGCAGATGACGAATGCCCAGGCTTTAAACATATGCAATTCTTTAGAAAACTCAATATCCGGCGTAGATACCGAGGGCAGTCCCGTCTTTAACATAGGTAACGGTCAAAATTGCTTGACGGATCTGTTCAACGGTAATGCAGCTTCGGCAAATAATTCAAATTTTCAGGGAAGCCTGACCTTTACATTTAATTAACAAGTTAACAATCGTTAAAACAGCGAAAATTAAATTGAAATTAATTAAATCCTTAAAAAAGCTATTAAAGGTTATTTATATGAAACGTTACGGCTATTACATTATTTTAAATATAATGTTTGTTTTTTACTTATTTTTATTGCCAAAATTTTCTTTCGGAATGTCCGGTATGCCTAAGGGTCAAATATATAATATGGAAGCGCAAAATATCGTCAATATTACAGATTTATTAATAAAGGCAGAACATGCTTATTTTCAAAACACGGGAACTTTTACGGATATCACGAGTTTGGAAAACAATAAGCCGGCGTATTTAAGTCCGATGAAAGTTTATAATTTTCAAGGAGATTCATGTTTAGAAAAATTACTCTTTAAAAGCACGACAAATATATGCATTAATTTACAAAACGAATCAATCGAAATTTATATTCCTTTAAATTTGGCCAATGAAGATATAGTCGCTAAAGAAATAAGCAAAGGCATAACGGGTAAGACGGGGCAGGTTTCCGATATTAACGGCTTAGGCGTAGTAACTTTTAGTTTAAACGACGCAGCGCCCTCTTTTCATTCTGCTTCTGCCTCTAACTCTAATACTGGCGCGTCTTCACCGGTTTCATCGGTAAACGTAAGTCCTAACGCCAACGGAGGTATTAATTATACCAATACCGTAGGGACGCAGAGCAATTTATTAACAAAAGTAACGCAGACAATAACAAACTTTTTTGCATCTGTCTTAAGTCTTTTTTAAAAATGGAGGTGTTATGAATATTAATTTTGCTAAAATTTTAGAAAATAATAATAAAGGATTTTCGCTTGCAGGAATTATTGTTTCAATGATAGTTTTGTCGATAATGACTGCGTTAAGCATACCTGCGCTTCAGGGTATTGTATGCGAAAATAGAGCGCAAAACGTATCTGTTCTGGCAAATACTTTGATAAATGCCGAAAGTACCTATGTTAATAATAATAGTAAATTCAGTAGCATAAGTTCTCTTCAATCTGCAGGGTACATAGCTAAAGGCATAGGCATAAATTTTGTCGGAGGCAATCCAAATTCGAATTGCATATACGGAAGTATAAAAACGGAAGACGATACTAAAATATGTTTAAGCGTTAATAATGCCGTTAATAATGGTACCGCTCAGGAAATCAGTTATACTCTTGCCGTTACTCCTTCGCAAAGCGGCGAACCTAACGACTATTATAATTTTTATAAAGAAATAAGGCACGATATTCCCGGAAGTTCGTTAGTTAACGGAAACGAAATAATTTATATAGACCCTATAGCCTTAAGCAATGGAGACGGCGGCATTTATGAACAGTACATAGGAAAGAGTTTTTATATTACAGGCGCAATTTGTTATGTTACGCAAACTATGAGTCGTTATAATCGTGACGGATGGTCAAGAGACTGGGCAGACGGCGAATTGAAGTTATATTTTATAGTTGAAGCTATTGACGGAAATAGCGCTATATTGAGCTATGCCAACGATCCTTATTCCGGATGCGGCGGAGGTTCTGCATATACAAATAATTCCGGCGTTACCTATACCGAAAATTACTGGGTAGGAGGAGCGTTTCAGAGTAAATATCTTCCTGAAGTTTACGGGAACGTAAGGTATTCTTATTGGGAAGGCGGAATGAATTACGTTCAAGTAGAACCCGCAGGATATGAGATAAAAATACCTGCAAATTATCTTCCAGACCTTATAAAATTAAATTAAACTTAAAAAAAATTATGTATAAAAATTTTATTTATATTGAAGAATACGATATATATCAGTATTTTGACGGCGATAAATCATTTTTTTCGCATGAACGTATCGACGATTATGCAGCCGATTTTGAAATAGAACATGCAGTTTCGATAATATCTAAAAATATAAATTTTTCGATTATACCGGAAAAAAGATTAAAAGACGGTAAAAAATTTTATTTAAGCCGTTACGTAGGAAAATCTTATAAGAACGAATCTTATTTTTTTGCGGATGGTATAAATGGAGGATGCGGATTTTATCATACCCTGCCTTTAAATATTAAAAAATATTATTCGTTATTTAAAGGAATAGATATAGTTATTCCATACGATTTTTTGGTGATAGAGTTTTTAAAAGAAAAATTTAACGGCATTAATCTTAAAAAAGATTTTCTATTTATAGAAAAAACCGACGACGTATATAAAATGATTTTAGTTTCAAACGGTTTTAGCATAATGCCGGTTTTAAGTTTTAAGGCGGATATGTTAATGGATAATCTTAATATTTTGAAAACCAGAATAGATTCCGAAAATATTGGCATTAAAATAGAGCAGATAATTGCCGAATGCGATTGCGCCGATTTTAAAAATTTTTTCGGAAATGTAGAAATATTAAATTTTACGGCTAAAGATTTTTTTGAATATTTTAAAAGCATAAACAAAAATACCCCTCATTTTGAAGATATAGAAATAAAATTTAAAAAAATAGAAGATAAAAAAAATAGGGCAAAAAATATTTATATCGCAGTTTTAATATTTGCTATATTTTTAATGGAAGTGCTGGTTGTATCTTACCGAAAAAAAACATTTTACGAAGTGCAAAAAATAAGAGAAATGAACAAAAAAATTTCCGTTTTATCTTTAAAAATAGATAAAGATAAAAGTAAAATTTTATTTAACGAGGATTTCCCTAAAGTTAATATTGCGAATTATTTAAAAAAATTTTTTGCGATTTTACCGAAAAGCGTCAAAATAAAAAAAATCAATATTATAAAATCGGGAGCAGGATATATTTTTAATGCAACCGTATTTGGTACCGACGGTTATAGGATATTCTCGCATAATTATAATGCGCTATCAAAAAAGTTGGACGGAAAAAAAACTTTAAGCGTTAAATATTTTTTCGACAAATCTGGAAAACCTTCAATGAAATTTTTAGGATTACTAAAAAAATAAATTAAACAAACTAATATTCAAAATACGACAAATTAAAAAATAATACAAAATGAAAAAAATTAAGAACAAAAGGTCGATAATATTAATTTTATTATCTTTAACCTCGGCTTGTATATTGTTTTATGGGTTAATACCTTCTATAAGCTATTTTTATAAATTAAATAAATCATATACTTACGAAAAAAATACTATCAGACAGTTAAAAATTAATATTAAGAAAGATAATAAGATTAAAACTATTAAATTTACGGCTGGAAAACATGAATTTTATAGTTATATGGTGTCTTTTTTATCTTATGCGAGATATTTAAAAGAAAACGGATTTAATATCGGAATTAGCATCCAAAAGACGGAAAATAGGAAAAATGTTCAAGATGTTTATTTAAAAATAACTAACTTTACGGTGGCATTAAGTAATTTTTCGGACATCGATGCCTTATTTTCTTTAATAAAGACGCTTAAATCGTTTCCATTCGAAATAAAAAAAATTAATATTAAATCCGGAAGAAAAATAGATGCAATTATAAACGCCGAACTTATTGGTTTTAAATAAAAATAAATTTTAATAAAAAGAGGGGCTGATGAAATCTAAAGTTAAAAAATTTGCGGTTATTATTTTTGCATTTTTTATATTTATAACGGTGCTATCGACGTTAAGCAGACTAAAATCGGGAAATAATAAAAAAATAAATATTTTGCATAATACGTCTTGTAAAAATAAAAAAATTACTAAGCTCAATTTAAGCGTTAAAGGTAAATATACAGACCTGAAAGCTGAATCTACGGAATTATCTAAAAAACCGCTTAAAGATATTTTTAGTATTCCGAATAAAAAATACGAAAATTACAGCAGACTTTTTATTTTGCACTCAAAGTCACAAAAAAATGTAGTCGCGGACTACGTTGCAAAACCGGCGCCGTATCTCATTAACGCAAATAGCGGTTTTAATAAAGGCGGAAATTTAAGCAACGTCGTTAAAAATTTGAAATTTAAAGGATTTTCAGGCAAAAATAAACGGACAGTGGTTTTAATATTTACGGGCGGCAATACTGCTTTGGTAGCAATAAACGGTAAAAAACATTATATTCATACGGGAGAAAATATAGGCGGTATTTTTATTTTAAAAGTCGAGCCTTCAAAAATAATTTATACGCGTAAAGGGAAAATTTTATATAAATATTTAAATGATTAACGATATTAACGATGTATCTTATTTTTTAACATAAGAGCCGGTATTATTCCTATAAGGCATATGACTCCCGCAACGACAAATACGTCGTCGTAAGATTGGACGGTCGCAAACATTTTAACTACGGAGTCTATAAAACCCATGCCCGGATTAATTTTTGCCGAATTAGCTATGACTGCGGTATTAGCCTTAAAAAGCCCATTACTGCCAAACGTCGATTTCATTTTAATAAAAGTATTGTTTTTGTAGTTTATTTTATCGCCGTATCTTGTAAGATAATAAACCTTTTTTGTAGCCAGATAGTTTGCAAAATAAGCGATGCCGAAGCCGGAAGCAAGTCTCATGGTTATAGGCAGCAGACCGGAAGCTTCAGGTATCTGGTCTTTTTTGACCGAATTTAATCCTGCGCTCATAATGGGCGAATATAGCATGCCAAGCCCTATGCCTCTTATAATTGAAGGATATATTATATCGTAGAGGCTTGACTGCGTTGAAAGATTCCAATATAAAAAGAGGGAGATAGCCGTCGTCAGCATACCGAAAACAATAAAATATTTTGGGCCCCATTTATCTGCCATTTTACCGAAAACGGGAGCCGATAATGCAACGGCTATCGCCGACGGCATCATAATAAGACCGGTCATATAAGGCGTGTAATCCATAATGTTTTCCAAAAAGACGGGCATAATAAACAACGAGCCGAACAAGGCTATAGCCCTTACTGCATTAATAGACGTTATTAAAGTAAAATTATAATTTTTAAATATTTTAAAATCTATTAATGGACGAGAAATAAACGGTTCAAATAAAAAGAACATAAAAAACCCTGCGGCGCTTAAAATTTCGCAGATATGAATGTAGCTTGAATCCCATCCTTTATTCTGTCCTTCATTAAAAGCTACGAGCATGAATGCTATAGCTATCGCAAAAAAAGCAAAACCTAAAAAATCAAAATTTGCTTTAAAATTAATTCCTTTATGGTCATCTTCCATAATTATGAGTATCCCTATAAGAGTTATTACCGCAATAGGAGCATTCACGAAAAATACCCACCTCCATGTAAGATGGTCGGTAATCCAGCCGCCTAAGGTAGGACCGATAGCCGGAGCCGCCATTGCTCCGATACCCCATATTCCCATCGCCCTTCCTCTTTCATGCGGTTCAAAAACCTTGCCCATAAGCGCTAATCCAAGAGGCGCAATACCTCCGCCCGAAAGCCCCTGTATGACACGGAATGTTATCAGCATATTTATAGAGGTGGCAAAACCGCAAGCCACGGAAGAAATAGTAAAAAATATTATGCTAAGGACAATAGGTATCTTTAACCCTATTTTTCTTATTATGAATGTTATAGGCATAATTATTATTGCCGTAGCCACGTTATAAGCTATCATTACCCAGTCGACGTCTTCAAGATTTACGCCTAAGCTTGACATAATTTTCGGTATAGCTATAGTTACTATACTCATGTCGAGCATAACCATAAAGAAAAACGCTACGAGTAACAATAAAATCAAATTTTTATATTCTTTAGAGTACATAAATTAAATTTTACCATATAGTGACTTAATAGTCATTAATTTTATAAGACTTAATTAAAAAAATCATTTTAATAAAATAATTGAAAAATTAGAAAATTATAAAAGGTTAAATTCCACGCAGTTAATAGATATTATCTGTATTATCGATATTATATTGGAATGATAAATTACATGACCTCCGTTTTGAATATCGCTTTTTTCGTCAGATATAATATATATATAGAATTCGTTAATTATTTTGTTTCCAAGCGATATTATTTTATGTAGCTTCTCCATTAATATTTTCTTTCTTTCTTTTATATCTCCATGGTTTATCTCCATAAAAAAAGTATCTATATTTTCCTTAAAAAAAGCGCTCAGGTAAAGACATAACTCCGGTATATAAGTTTGAACTTTAAGCACGGGATATTTATATAATTCGTTTATATTTAATTTTATTAATTCTAAATTATTGTAAATATTTTTCATGTTTTCCGTAAATTTTATTATACGCAGTGTTTTGTATATTATATTTAATTGCTTAATCTTTTTTTTCTTAAATACCGGTTTGAAAAATATTATTTCGTCTTTTTCCAATATTTTTAGCGATAAAGTGTTAATTTCTTCGCATATAATATCAAATTCATTCTTACTTATATTGAAAAAAAAATCCTTTATACCGCTGTCATGTATTTTGTAATTATTTGTGATGACCTCGTTTAAAATTCCTTCTATATTTTGTTCGACGATATAAGCCAGTTTTGTAGCGTTAGAATTCAATAAATACAATAGTATATTTTTTTTATTTTTTTTCCCCATACATATATTATATAATATATGTAAAATTTTAATTTTCTATTAAGCAATGCTAATTTATTTAGTGTCCGTAGCTCATCTGGACAGAGTGCAGGACTCCGACTCCTGAGGCAGCGGGTTCGAATCCCGCCGGACACACCACATACGGTGGCTTGTGAATAATATATTAATAAATTTTGGTACCGACGGATATAGAGGAGTAATAGGCGATAATTTTACATTTGAGCATGTCGGCCGTATCAGTTGTGCGCTTGGAGAGTATTTAAAATCAAATTCTTCCAAGAAGGTGGCAATAGGATACGATACACGTTTTTTGTCTAAAGAATTTGCCTTGAAGTCGGCAGAATCGCTTGAGTCCGTCGGGATAGATGCGACGTTAAGCGATAATTTTTGTCCGTCCCCGGTTTTATCTTATTTTGTAAAGAATAAAGGATATGACGCCGGTATAATGATTACCGCCAGCCATAATCCGTTTATGTTTAACGGTTTGAAATTTAAAAGCCGTTTCGGCGCTTCTATGCTTCAATCCGAAGTTAAAAAAATTGAAAAAATAGCAAATGAAGACGGAAAGAAATACGGCAAAGAATATAATAAATTTAAAAAAAATATTTATAATTTTCAATATGCGGATTTTAAAAAAGATTATATTAAAAGGATAATTGATTTAACTGGTGTCAATAGAGTATTGTCTAATTCAGATAAGGATTTTTTAAAATCGTTATACGTAGTGATAGACCCTATGTACGGTGCCGGAATAGGTTACTTGTCCCTTATATTAAAAGATTTTTCCGTTAGCCATTCCTCCGTCAATAATATCGTTAATCCCGCTTTTCCCGGTTTAAACCCAGAGCCTATAGACGCCAATCTTAATAAATTAAAATTTTCCGTAAAAAAAAGGGGGAATAAAAATAAATTTGCGGTTGGTTTCGCTACGGATGGGGATGCAGACAGAATTGGGGCGGTGGACGACAGGGGAAATTTTATCGATTCGCATAAAATTTTTACTATAATTTTAAATTATCTTATAGAAGAAGGTTTTTCCGGAAGCGTAGTCAAGACCGTTTCGGTATCTAAATCTATCGGCGATATTTGCGGTAAAAACGGAATTAAGCTGTATGAAACGCCTATAGGTTTTAAAAATATAGCCGAGCTTATGATAAAAGACGGCAGCGACGTATTTATAGGCGGAGAAGAGTCGGGCGGCATAGGAATCGCTTCGCATTTGCCGGAAAGAGACGGTATATTTAATGCATTGATGCTTTTAAAAATTATGGTTGTTAAGCAAAAGAACTTAAACGAACTATTAAACGATATTTTTGGAGAAAATTATCCGTATATATATAAACGCGTCGATATCAAAATAAACGATACGAAAAAACTAATTCTTATTGAAAAACTTAAAGCGGAAGATTTCAGCCTGCCTTTTAAGAATAAAATTACTAATCTTAATTTTAAGGACGGATTTAAATTTGAATATAACGACGGATCATGGCTGCTGATACGCCCTTCCGGAACGGAACCTGTTCTAAGAATTTACGCAGAGAGTAAAGACGAAAAGTTGACGGATTACCTTATAAATCAAACGATTAAAGAAATAAACGCTTTATAGGCTATAAAAAAATAAAAGAAAATATTTTTAAAACATAAAAAAAGTGGTATAATGTTTAAGATTTTTTAAAAATTAATCTAATAATTGAATTTAATTAACTTTTAGGGGACGTTGCAATATGAGCGAAATAGTAGATATTAAAGGAAGACAAATTTTGGATTCCAGAGGAAATCCGACTATAAGCGTAAAAGTTTCTTTGGAGAGCGGAGTAAGCGGTTCAGCCTGCGTGCCGTCCGGCGCTTCCACCGGCGAATATGAAGCTTACGAAAAAAGAGACAACGATAACTCGCTTTTCGACGGAAAATCAGTTCATTCCGCGGTAGAGGGAATTAACGATATAATAGCAAAATCTCTTAACGGAATCGAAAGTTATTCGCAGAGGCTTATAGACGACATCATGATAAATCTCGACGGCACCCAAAATAAATCTAATCTTGGCGCAAATGCTATTTTAGCGGTGTCGCTTGCGTCTGCCGCCGCTTCGGCGAATGAATTGGAGATACCCCTTTATCGTTATTTAGGCGGAGTTAACGCTCATGTAATGCCGGTTCCGATGATGAATATTTTGAACGGCGGAAAACACGCGAATAATTTACTTGACTTTCAGGAATTTATGATAGTACCCGCCGGCGCCAAATCTTTCGAAGAGGCGTTGCGAATGGGTGTAGAAGTTTACCAAAAACTCAAGAAGGTTTTAGACGAGAAAAAAATGCCTACTTCGGTGGGCGACGAAGGCGGTTTTGCGCCTCATCTTCAGAATAATATGGAAGCAATAACGCTCATAATGGAAGCTATCGAAAAAGCGAGATATCAACCAGGCAAAGATATATTCATTGCCCTTGATCCGGCGGCAAGCGAATTTTATGATAACGGAAAATATGTTCTTAAAGAGGCAGGTAAAAAAACCGTATTGGAATCGGACGAAATGGTGGCTATGTATGCAGGCTACGTGGAAAAATTTCCTATTATATCAATAGAAGATGGTATGGCTCAGGATGATTTTAACGGCTTTTCTATGTTGTTAAAGGAAATTGGAAATAAAGTCCAGATAGTCGGCGACGACCTTACCGTGACTAATCCCATCCGCATTAAAAAGGCTATGGATTCCCATTCTATAAATTCGGTCCTGATTAAATTAAATCAGATAGGTTCTTTGTCTCAGACGTTGGATGCTATAGAATTAACTCAGAAAAACAATATGACGGCCGTTATTTCCCACAGATCGGGGGAGACGGAAGATACCTTTATTTCCGATCTTGCGGTCGCGGTTAATTCGGGATTAATTAAGACCGGAGCGCCGGCGCGTTCGGAAAGAGTCGCGAAATACAACAGGCTTTTACAAATAGAAGAGGAACTCGGTTCTAATTCTTCATATTTGGGATTGAAAGCTTTTAAAGGAGCAGGAGATCGTTTAAGTTAATCAAATTCATTAGCTTAATTAAACTTTATTTAGTCGTTTTTAGCAGTAAAAATAAAAATAAATTAAAAAAAATTAAGGAGGTTTTTATGGCTTTTGTAATTACCGATGAATGTATTGCATGCGGGGTTTGCGTTCCCGAATGTCCAAATAATGCTATTTCCGAGGGTGACATATATGTTATAGATCCCAGCCTTTGCACGGAATGTTATGGGTATTTCGATACTCAGCAGTGTGCGTCCGTATGTCCGGTAGATTGCTGTATTCAGGACGACAACCATAAAGAGTCTAAAGATGAATTGAAAGCTAAAGCATTAAAGGCTCATCCAGATAAAAAAGACTGGAAATTTTAATGTATAAAACCAATCAAATTTAATCTTATTTAAAAGCAGAGGGGAAACCGTTAAATTTATAAATTAATATTTAAATGTTTTACCTCTGCTTTTCCTTTAAAATTTTTTAAAATAAATTATGCCTATTAAAAAAGAAGATATAAAAAGATACGAACTAAATTCGTTTGACCATACGGAACCATGGCGGCTTTTTAGGATTATAGGGGAATTTGTGGACGGGTTCGATATATTGCCGTCGGTATGTCCGGCTGTAACTATATACGGAAGTGCAAGAGTAAAGGAAAATGAAGAAGTATATTTACAAACTAAAGAATTGGCTCATAAATTAGCTTTAAAGGGTTTTTCCATAATTTCAGGCGGAGGTCCGGGAGTAATGGAAGCCGCAAACAGGGGATGCAGGGAAGCCAAGGAACAGCACGGTTTAAACGTGAGTTCGGTAGGATTAAATATTAAACTTCCGCATGAGCAGACCCTTAACAAATTTGCCGACGTAACTTTAGAGTTTAAATATTTTTTCGTAAGAAAAGTTATGCTTGTAAGATATGCTTCCGCATATATTATGATGCCCGGAGGTTTCGGAACTTTAGACGAACTTTTTGAAACCGTAGAATTGATTCAGACCGGTAAAACAAAACCTTTTCCGGTAATTTTATACGGCTCTGACTATTGGAAAGGATTAATAGACTGGATTAAAAGCAATACTTTAAAAAAATCTTATATTTCCTCAAAAGATTTTGATATAATTAAAATCATGGATGATCCGGACGAAATAACCGATTTTATTTTAAACTTTAATTTATAAATTAACATTAATAATTTATAAAAAATATTTTAATATATGATTAAAAACGACAAATGGATCGAAGAAAAAGCTAAAGAAGGGATGATAAGCCCTTTTGAAAGTTCACAAGTAAGAAACGGAGTTATATCTTACGGCGTTTCTTCCTTCGGTTATGATTTGCGTATATCAAACGAATTTAAAATATTTACTAATATCAATAATACGGTAGTCGATCCTAAAAACTTCGATTCGAAGTCTTTTATAGACCTAGTATCGGACGTCTGCATAGTTCCGCCTAATTCTTTTGCGCTCGGCAGATCGGTTGAATATTTTAAAATACCAAGAAACGTGGTCACCATATGCCTCGGCAAATCTACATATGCCAGATGCGGTATAGTAGTTAACGTTACACCGTTTGAACCGGAATGGGAAGGATACGTTACCTTGGAAATATCTAATACCACCCCGCTTCCCGCTAAAATTTACGCCAATGAAGGTATTGCCCAGGTTCTTTTTTTTGAAGGCGAAGAGCCTAGGGTTTCCTATAAAGACAAAAAAGGCAAATACCAGTCTCAGGTCGGCATAACCCTGCCGAAACTTTAAAATTTATTTTATAACTCTTTTTTTTATAAAATAAACCGATGCATAAAAAAATATAAGCGCAAATAATATAATTATCGACAAATAGGAAAATAACAAAACCGGATTAATTTTGCCTTCGTCAAGCATTCTCATTATACTTACGGTGTAATATAGAGGCATAATATAAACGAAATATCTGATTAAATAAGGTAGGGAAGAAACAGGATAAAATACGCCGGAGAATAAAAACATAGTAGATATTGCTATAGTAAAATAATAGGAAAAAAAGTCGTACGACGGCGAAAATGATGTTATTAACAGCGATAACGAAGAAAACAATATCCCGTTTAGAACGATGACAATAGGGATAATAAGAGCCGCAGGCGATATTATCCACCCGAAAACCGCTCCGATTATCAATACGGCGGTTCCGCTCATAAAAGCTTTTGCCGTTCCCCAAAGAATCTCGCCGGAAACTATGTCTTCTATGCCTATGGGGGTAAGTAAAATTGCCTGATAAATCCCGTTCGTAACCATTCTCGTATATGCGCCGAAAGTCGATTCGAATGCCGCCGCATACATTGAAGAAGAGGCAATTATTCCCGGAACTATATATTTAACGTAAGATATTCCGTTTATATTATGGATAAATCTGCCTATTCCAAATCCTAAAGCGGCAAGATATAAAAGCGGCTCAAGAATATCTCCTATTATGCCGGGTTTGTAATATTTTAGCCATACTAAATAGTTACGGTAAAAAACGGTAAATAAACTTTTGCTTAAATTTGAATTTGTTTTGTTTACTTTTTTTAAAAGTTCCATTTATAACCATTTTGTGGCAGGGACAGAGTTAAATTCTGTCCCTGCTGTTTGTTAATGATGAATTTATGTTTTTGTGATGTCAAGAAAAATTTCTTCCAAAGATTTTTTATTAAGGGTAATTTCGCTAATAGCGCCGTTAAAAACGATATTGCCGTGATTTAATATTATAATGTTTTTAAAAAGCCGTTCCGCTTCTTCCATATAATGCGTGGACATAAGAATAGTAACCCCGTTCCTATTTAATGCCTTAAGTTTTTCCCATATATTTTGCCTGTATTCGGGATCTAATCCGCTTGTAGGCTCGTCTAATATAATTAAGGACGGATTGTTGATTAATGCTCTGGCAATCATAAGCCGTCTTTTTAATCCGCCGGAAAGTTCCGAAACTTTAAAATATTTTTTTTCGCCCATATCGAAAAAATTTAGAAGTTCGTTTGCGCGCCTGCGAGATTCGACGCCGGTAATTCCGAAATATTTTGAATATACGGTCAGATTATCGTTAACGGACAGATCTTCGTCTAAATTATCTTCCTGCGGGACTATTCCTAAAGAATATTTAATTTTTTTATAATTATATAAAAAATCCAATCCGTTAATAGAAATATTTCCGGAATCAGGAATTACTATTCCGTATAAAATTTTTAAAAGAGTGGATTTTCCTGCGCCGTTGGGACCTATTAATCCAAAAAAATCACCGTATTTAATTTTAAAACTAACTTCGCTTAAGACCTTTAAGCGATTAAAGTTTTTTGTTAAGCCGTTTATTTCGAGAATATATTTTTCCATTTAATTCAATTATATCACTTTTAAATTGACGATAAAATAAAAAAATAAAATTGAAAATATAAGTAAAACGTAATAAAATTACAAATAATCGAAAAATATAAAGAAAATATCGATTATTTATCTGTCAATATAAAATATCTTAAATTAATTACAAAATAGTTAAAGATTTATGATATTGTTTTTTTAAAAGCATAAGTGTATATTAAAAAGGTTAGCACTCAAAGCTAATAAGTGCTAAAAATTTTAATTTTGTTTATGAATTAAATTAAATTTAAATAAGGAGAAGAAGTTTATGAAAGTTAAACCATTGCAAGACAGAGTCTTAGTAGAAAGACTTCAGGAAGAAGAAAAAACTAAGGGAGGATTATTTATTCCTGATTCTGCGAAAGAAAAGCCTATGCAGGGCAAAGTCGTCGCTGCGGGAAACGGCAGAATTTTAGAAGACGGGAAAAAAATCCCGATGGACGTTAAAGTAGGCGATATCGTTTTATTTGCAAAATATTCAGGAAACGACGTAAAAATTGACGATAAGGAATATCTTATTATGAAAGAAGACGACATCTTGGCTATAGTAGAAAAATAAGAAATTTTAAAATTTAATAATTTAAATTCAAATTTAAAGGAGTAAAATAATTATGGCAAAAGAATTAAAATTTTCAGCGGAAGCCAGAGCCGAAATTCTTACCGGCGTCAATGCGCTTGCAGATGCCGTTAAAGTTACGCTTGGACCCAAAGGAAGAAACGTAGTAATTGAAAAATCTTTCGGTTCGCCTACAATTACGAAAGACGGCGTTACGGTAGCAAAAGAAATAGAATTGTCCGATAAGTTCCAAAATATGGGCGCCCAGATGGTAAAAGAAGTAGCTTCTAAAACATCGGATACAGCCGGTGACGGAACGACTACCGCAACAGTTTTAGCTCAGGCTATATATAAAGAAGGCGTTAAATACGTTACCGCAGGAGCCAGCCCCATTTATGTTAAAAGAGGAATAGACAAAGCCGTAGAAGAAATCGTAAAAGAACTTAAAAAGATATCGAAACCGATACAGGATCAAAAAGAAATAGCTCAGGTAGGCACGATATCGGCAAACAATGACGAAACTATCGGTTCTATTATTGCCGAAGCTATGGATAAAGTAGGCAAAGAAGGCGTTATAACCGTAGAAGAAGCAAAAAGCATGGAGACCACCCTTGAAGTAGTCGAAGGAATGCAGTTTGACAGGGGTTATTTATCTCCTTATTTTGTAACCGACTCGGAAAGAATGGAATGCGTTCTCGACAATCCGTATGTTTTGATTAACGAAAAGAAAATCTCCGCAATGAAAGATTTATTGCCGATTCTTGAGCAGATTGCAAAGTCCGGCCGTCCGTTTATTATAATAGCCGAAGAAGTAGAAGGAGAAGCTCTTGCTACGCTTGTCGTTAATAAATTAAGAGGCACTTTAAACTGCTGTGCCGTTAAAGCCCCGGGCTTTGGCGACAGAAGAAAAGCTATGCTCGAAGACATAGCGGTATTGACCGGCGGTCAGGTAATTTCCGAAGATATAGGCGTTAAACTCGAATCTATTACTCTTAAGGATCTCGGACAGGCGAAGAGGATTACGGTAGATAAAGACAATACGACGGTAGTGGACGGCTCAGGTTCTAAAGCCGATATAGAAAAAAGAGTCAAACAAATTAGAGCGCAGATTGAAGAATCTACCTCGGATTACGATAAAGAAAAACTTCAGGAAAGACTTGCAAAATTAATCGGCGGAGTTGCCGTGATTAACGTAGGCGCGGCTACCGAAACAGAGATGAAAGAAAAGAAAGCCAGAGTCGAAGATGCTTTACATGCTACGAGAGCGGCGGTAGAAGAAGGAATAGTTCCCGGAGGCGGCGTTGCGCTCTTAAGAGCCGCTAAATCTATAGATAATATCAAAGGCTCAAACCACGATGAAGAATCCGGCATTAAAATAATTAAAAGAGCCGTTCAGGAGCCTTTAAGGATGATTTCTGAAAATGCAGGAGTAGAAGGTTCTATCGTAATTGATAAAGTTCTTGCTAACGACGGAGCTGCTTTTGGATATAATGCAGCAGCCGATAAATACGAAGACCTCATCAAAGCCGGTATTATAGACCCGACTAAAGTTGAAAGGACTGCTCTTCAGAATGCAGCAAGCGTTGCATCTCTTATGCTGACTACGGAAGCAATGATAGCCGACAAACCCGAAGAGAAACCTGCGGCAGGAATGCCCGGCGGAATGCCCGGCGGCGGAATGGGCGGAATGTATTAATTGATGCCGCTTAGAATAAATAAATTGCTGTTTAAATAAACAAACAAGTGCCGAAAATATTTTAAACTTAAGTATTTTCGGCACTTTTGTTTTATATAAAAAAATAAAGAAAAAAGTGTCAGATTTTATTTTATTCACACGAAAAGAAACAATTAACGATAAAAGATGTTGCATGAAATTAATCTGACTTTTTTTTAATGCAGGTATAACAGGTATAAGAAAATTGACATTTTTCGCTTATTAGTTTAAAATTTATGTAATATGGGGCATATCGAGCATAAAAAAAATATTAACGCTAACAAGCCGCTTAACGTTTATATTATAACGCTGAGCGACTCAAGAAAAGAAAGCGAAGACGAAAGCGGAGATTATATAAAAAAAGCGCTTGCGTCGGCAGGACATGAAGTATCGGGCTACGCTTTAATAAAAGACGACGAAGATTTACTTGAGAGCTTAATCGTCAAGGTTTGCGGTGCGGAACATAAGCCGAAAATCGATTCTGTTATTATAAACGGCGGAACCGGCGTTTCTTACAAAGACATAACTTACGAAACATTAAAAAATATATACGATAAAGAATTATACGGTTTTGGGGAGCTGTTCAGGAGTTTAAGCTATAACGAAATAGGTACCTCCGCAATAATGTCCCGCGCTTCCGCAGGGATATACAACGGAAAGGTAATTTTTTCCGTTCCCGGTTCTATTAATGCCGTAACGCTTGCTATGAATAATATAATCCTTAAAGAAATGGGACATCTTTATTATGAAATTTCAAAACACCTTTCTTAAAATAACAACCTTAAAATAATATATATGATAAATATAAAAGTAAGATTATTTGCCGCTTTAAAAGAATTAATAGGGAAAAATTTATTAGATTTTACCGTAAAAGAAGGTTCATCGGTAAAAGATATTATTTCAATAATGGAAACAAGTTATCCCGACATAAAAAATATTCTTAAAGTATCTAAGTATGCCGTTAATCAGGAATATGCCGACGCCGGAAAAAAATTGTCGGAAGGAGACGAAATCACGGTTATTATGCCGGTAAGCGGCGGAGTTTCCTCTTTTTATTCTATTGCGGATGCCGCTTTTAATATTAAAATAACGGCTGAAAGAATAAACTGCAATGAAGTTCTTGATTTTGTTTCCGATTCTTCCTCTGGTTCCGTGCTTTTATTTAACGGAACGGTAAGAGATAATGAAGACGGAAAACCGGTAGAGTATCTTTACTATGAAGCTTATGAAGAAATGGCGGTTAAAGAAATCAAAAAGTTGATAAAAGAAGCGTTTAACAAATATAATATATTAAAAGTTTGCATAGTACATAGAACCGGAAAAATGGAAATTGGAGAAATATCCATCTCCATTGGCGTTTCAAGTCCGCACAGGGAAGATTCTTATCTGGCTTCAAAATTTTTAATAGACGCAATAAAAGAGACTGTTCCTATATGGAAAAAAGAAATATTCGAAGAAGGCGGTAAGTGGAAAAGAATATGAAGGAAAAGCTTTATCTTGGGATAGATATAGGTTCTACTACAGTTAAATTTGCAATTTTAGACGATAAACTTAATCTTATAAAGAAAGACTACATAAGGTCTAACGGCGAATCAATAAAAACGGCTTATGACGTTTTAAAAAAAATATTCGAAGAATATCCTGAAAACCTTTTTGCCGGAATAGGGGCTACCGGTTCCGGTTCGCGGACGTTAGGCGAAGTTTTAGGTATTCCTAACATAAATGAATTAGTAGCGCAGACGGAAGCAGTAAAATATTTTTATCCGAATGTTAAAACCGTAATAGAAATCGGTGGGCAGGACTCCAAATTTTTAATGCTAAGGAAAAACGAAGAAACCGGTCGAATATTTTTGGAAGACTTCGGCTTAAACGATTTATGCGCGGCTGGCACCGGTTCTTTTCTAGACCAACAGGCGGAAAGACTTCATATAAGCATAGAAAACGAATTCGGCAATATGGCGCTTGAGTCTAAAAATCCGGCTAAGATTGCGGGAAGATGCACGGTTTTCGCAAAGTCGGATATGATACATCTTCAGCAGGTTTCTACGCCTATATCAGATATTGTTGCAGGATTATGTTATGCGGTCGCAAGAACTTTTATAGGAACCGTAGCAAAAGGTAAAAAGTTTGAAAAACCGGTTATATTTCAAGGCGGAGTTGCATTTAATAAAGGTATGATAAGAGCCTTTAAAGATATTCTCGGGCTTAAAGAAGGCGAACTTATAATACCGGAGCATCATACCGTTATGCCGGCTATAGGCATAGCTATAATTTCGCGTGACGAAAAAGATTTTAAATTTAACGGCTTGGAACCTCTAAGGGAATTTATAGAAAAAGACAAATCTTCCGGCAGATATAGGGAAAGATTGAAATCCATGCAATTTGCGGATGAAAAGTTTAATAATGCGGAAATGGATAGTTTAACTTCCCTTAAATCTCTTTCCGGTCTCAATATTCCGGTTTATATAGGCATAGATACCGGTTCCGTTTCAACCAACGTAGTTTTATTAGACGAAAATAAAAATCTGTTAGTTAAAAAATACAAAAAAACAAACGGCAAACCAATTGAAATAGTAAGAGACACTCTTTACGAAATTTATCTTGAATTACAAAATTTCAATATAGAAGTTACGGTAAAAGGGGTGTGTACGACCGGCTCCGGACGCTATTTAATAGCCGATTACGTAGGCGCCGACATCGTAAAAAATGAAATAACGGCACAGGCCGCGGCGTCTATATTTATAGACAAAGACGTCGATACAGTTTTTGAAATAGGCGGACAGGATTCAAAATATATCAGGATTCAAGACGGCGTAGTAGTGGATTTTGAAATGAATAAAGCATGCGCGGCAGGCACCGGTTCATTCCTTGAAGAACAGGCTTTAAAACTTAATATCGATATTATAAAAGAATTTTCGGATAAAGCCTTTAACGCCGAAAGTTCTTGCAATCTCGGCGACAGATGCACCGTATTTATGGAATCCGACCTTGTTTCGCATCAGCAGAAAGGGGCAAATAAAGACCAGCTTATAGCGGGATTAGCTTATTCAATAGTCGAAAATTATTTAAATAAAGTAGTTCTTGGAAAACCTGTGGGTAAACATATACTTTTTCAAGGAGGCGTAGCTTTAAATAAAGCAGTAGTAAGCGCTTTTGAAACGCTTCTCGGAAAAAAAATTATAGTTCCGCGGCATAATGAAGTAACGGGAGCTATAGGTAGCGCGTTAATAGCTTTTACCAATAATTCCGAGTCTAAGTTTGTCGGTTTCGATTTAAGAAACAGGAAATATACGCAGGAATCTTTTGAATGTTTAAAATGTTCAAATTTATGCGACGTTAATAAAGTAGTTGTTGAAAATGAACCTGCACATTATTACGGAGCAAGATGCGACATATTTGAAGTAGATAAAGCCAAAACGAAAAAAGGAGATAATTTTTTTAAGTATAGAAAGGAACTCTTGTTAGAAGGATATTCCGACTCTAATGAATCCGATTATTCTAAACCGCGCATTGGTATTCCTTTCTGCCTCGAAACCTACGATCTTTTTCCATTTTATAACGAATTTTTTAGTAGTTTAGGTTTTAACGTTATTTTATCTACGGAAACAAATAGAAATATAATAAATTCATCTAATATGCTTTCCGTTACCGATACGTGTTTTCCTGTAAAATTAGTAGCTGGTCACGTAAAGAATCTGATAGAAAAAAAAATAGAAGCGGTTTTTTTGCCGGCATTAGTTAACAGGGAAAAAAATCATGATTTTCAAGAAAATACATTTCAGTGTCCTTATATACAGGGAGTGCCGTTTATAGCCAGATCGTTGATAGAGCTTAACAAAATACATGTTATTTCGCCGGAAGTAAGATTGTTCGGCGTTAAACATGATTATGACTTGACGATCGACCATTTTTTAAAAAATCTTAAAAAATTCAGTATATCTAAAAATAAAATTATTACCGCTTTCGATAAAGCGCTTAATAAGCAGAAACTATTTTATGAAAGATTAAAAACAAAAGGCAAGGAAGTATTAGAAAGTTATGATGATATTACGGTGCTTATAGGAAGGACTTATAATACTCAGGACGAAGGAATTAATCTTTCGATATCCAATAAAATTGCTTCTCTCGGCAAAACAGTCATGCCTATGGATTTTTTAGATATAGAGGGCGTTTCTATTTATGAAGAACACGACAACATGTTCTGGCATTCGGGACATAAAATTTTGTCGGCAGCTAAAATAGTCATGGATAATCCGAAATTGAATGCAGTTTATATTACTAATTATGCATGCGGCCCCGACTCTTTCATAAAAAACTTCTTTGCTGAATATATGAAACATAAACCTTATCTTGAAATAGAAATAGACGAGCATAATGCCGATGCCGGTTACGTTACGAGATTGGAAGCTTTTTACGACAGCATTAAAGATTTTAAAATAAAACCTGAAAACGTTTGACATTTTTTTTATATTATATAATAATTAATACTATATAATAATTTTTGGAGATTTAAAATGAAACAGCAAGTTAATATACGGTTAAATGATATAGTTTCTAAAATAAAAAAAATGGGGTACAGTCTAACCCCTCAAAGGCTTGAAATTATTAAAATAGTTTCGGAATCAAAAAGTCATCCATCTGCGGTAGACGTTTACGATAAAATTAGAAAAGCATATCCGATGATTTCGTTAAATACAGTTTATAAAAATCTTTCTCTTTTGTCGTCTATACATGAAGTTAAAGAAATAAGAACCCTGCAGAATTCGGTGCATTATGACGGAGATATTTCTTTGCACGGTCATGCTATATGCGAAAAATGCGGCAGAATAATAGACGTTAAAATAGACGAATCGGATTTTAAAGGATTTTTTGAAACAAAGATAAAAGAAAATTTTAAAGAAAAATATTATATTAATAATTATGGATTAGAATTTTACGGTTTATGCGGTTTATGTTATAAAGAAACTGCTTCAAACGAAAGCATTTCCGTTTAATCTTAATTTTATTGATTTTCGGCTACATAATCGTAACCTTTTAGAATAGTTTGAATCATATTTTTCTTTAAAGCGTCGTTTTCGGAAAACAAAGCCGTCTGTCTCAAAACTGAATCAAGATCTAAAAGACTGCTTTTAGATATAAATGCTCCTATAAGGGCAATATAGGAACTTACCCTGTTTTTACCCATGGAATCTTGGTCTACTATGTTTTTAAGCGGTATTTTATAAATATTTTCCGTTTTTTCTTTTAATTTTTGCATAGTCGATTCGTTGTCTGTCAGCCAGAAATCGCAAACGTTAAACGAGGAATAATCCGAAATTAAAAGCGTATTTTTTCCGATAAAAGTATAATAGTTTAACAAGGATTGAAAATCTAAGCTTATAACCGCATCGATATTATTCAGGCAGCTTATCGATTCAAATTTACCCACCTTTATAACCGCATATGTCATGCTGTAATTGGATATATTAGACGTAGGTTTGATGAGCAAAGACACGTTGAAGTTTTCATTTTTTAAAGAGTAATAAAGAAATTTACTCAGGTAATTTATTTCTTTAAAGTCCGCTCCGTTAAGTATAAGATTGTAATTAATGTTTTCCATAAAAGTTTTATAAATTAATTTTACTTTCTAAAGATTTTTTTACTTTAATTTTTTTACGTTTTTTAGATTTAATAGCATTATGCGGACAAATATCAATACATAATTTGCAAAAATTACAAATTTCAGGTTCTACAAATATATCTTTATTTATATCTATTTTTATAGCCGGACATTTTGTTTTCTGGTAGCATAACCTGCAGTCAAATTTTTTGCAAACGTTATTGTTTATAATAAGATACGATTTATAATTCAAATCTCGTCCTGATTTTGCATTATTGAAACAATCGTTATCTATAAATATTAACTGCATACTATCGGGAGCTATATTTAAATCTTTAAATCGAGTGCTCTTTTTTATAATATTTTTTTTAAAAGTTTTTAAGGCAGGATTTAAAATTAAGTTTTCCGCATTAAAATCATAATCGAATATAGATTTATACACAACAAATATTATTCTGCCGTTAGTTTTTGCTACGTTATAAATTTTAAAAAATTTATCTATATTTTCGTAAAATTTTAAATAAGTAATAAAAACATAAAAATTTTTATTTAAATCTTTCGAATTCATCGTAGAGATGAAAAAAACAGGATTATCGTTTGTTGCTATATTGTTAAAAGAAAATTTTAAAGCGCTGGATTGCAATAAAGAAAAGCATCCTGTATCTCCGATTAAAACATCGTTTTCCGAATTGCCTATTTTTTTTTCAAGATACGATAAAAAAGAAAATAGATTGCATCCGACACAAAAAGATTTAGGTATTTTTGAGTCTTTAATCTCGAAATCGTCGGAACAAAAACCCAACTCGATGCCGCTATCGTTTTTATACTCTACAACCGATAAATTTTCATATTTAATTATGTTTTTGTTATTTTCAATTATATTTATAAGCTTAAAATTTAACAGCGAGTATGAGTCGAATATATATATATTCTTATAAAAACCGCCGCAATTATCTTTTATAATTTCATTTAATTCAAAATAGTTAATTGGATTAAGCAGATAAAACAAAATAATATTGGAATTTTCAGAGAATTTTTTATTTTCTATTATGCGGTGAAAATTTTTTGCATCTGTAAAGATAAGGTTATTTTCGCCTGAACTTTCAGAGATTTTTTTAAAAAAATCTATATGTTTTCCTGTATTTTTAAAGGATTGTATATTTTGAATAAGCCCTTTTTCTTCACCGGTACTTTTATAATATGCATCCGTAAGATTTTTTAGTGTAAAATCGGGCATTGATGCCGTTCTTTCGGTATATTCTTTTTTTTCTTCGAGAATATATTCGTTCATTACGGAATCGTTAAGATAAATAATAACGGGGAGTTTTAGTTTTTCCGACAGTTCAAAATAATACGGAATATAATCGATAAAATTCGAAACTTTATAATAATTATAAACTGGAAAAACGCTTTTGAAATCAAAAGAAAATTTTTTTAACCCCTGTTTTTTAAAAAGAAACAGTACCGTGCCGCCTGTTAACGCTTCATTTTTAATAAAATATTCTTCTAAATGCGCATAGTTTAAAAATGAAATATCATAAGCAAAAACCGAAGTCCTGCGGTTAGTTACGGAAAGAGAATAAACCTCCGTCCATAAAAAATCCAGATTATATTCGACGTTTAAAGGAGAAACTGCCGGAATTTCGGGCATTGCCTTTGCAATATTGTCTTCTAAGAATATATTGCTTATGCCGTTGTTTAAGGTTCTTTTTATTATATATTCTACGCCGGAAATAAACTCGCCGTCATTATTTTTGACGGCGAGTTTATTTCTTTTACTAAAAATTCTCATGAAATTTATTTTATAAATATTATTGCATTAATATTACATTAAGTCTATGGGTTCAGCGCCTTCGATTTTTGTTATCTTTACGTTTTTCTTAGCTACGGACATTATGGTCGCAAATACGTTAATGCCGAGTAGCATAAACATAACGATTGTAAGGCCGTGCAAGAAACCAATATTGGCGATTTTTTCCGGTATATCTTTAAGCAATGCAAAACCGTGAGCTTTGGCATAGCTATGTTTTGTCGAGGAAACTATAAGTCCTGAAATGGCAACCCCGAATATTAAACCTAATGCCCTCATCATGTTAAGAATTCCACCTGCGACTCCAAGTCTTTCCGGAGGAGCGGAAAGCATAATTGCGCTATTGTTAGGCGGAGTAAATATACCCATTCCGACACCTAAAATGATAAAATCGAAAATAAGCATATAAATATTTACGGAATTGCCCAAAAACGACAATAGAAGAGTAGCTATGGCGCATACGAACATGCCGAGCGTAGTCATAATTCTTGAACCTACCTTGTCCGATATAGCTCCAGCAAAAGGCGCTATAATAGCCATAGAAAGAGGAATAGGCGTTAAAAGAGAGCCTGTTGCCGCCGCATTATAGTGAAGTAAATTTTCAAGATAAAAAGGCATAAGGAAGAGGACGGCAAATAAGACGTAATAAGATAGCATACCCGTAACGTTTCCTGCAGAAAATCCCCATTTTTTAAAGAGTTTTAAATCTATCATCGGATGTTCCACTTTAATTTCCGTATAAACGAAAAGAGGCAGAAAAACTGCGGCAATAACAAAATAAGTAATTATAATAGGCGAAGACCAGCCTAATTTTGTTCCTTCATTGACTGCCAGAACTAGGAAGGCAAGTCCTGCCGCAAAAAAAGAAATTCCAAAGTAATCTATTTTTTCTTTTTTCTTCATATTAGCTTTGCTTGACGGCAGGATAAATAAAGCCATAAACGTTCCTGCGATTCCAATCGGCACGTTAACGTAAAATATCCAGCGCCATCCTATAGCCGCAATAATCATACCGCCTACAAAAGGGCCTATAGACATTGCGATAGCCTGAACGGAACCCTGAAGCCCTATAGCCTTGCCTAGTTCGTTAGAAGGAAAAGCCTGAGTTATTATCGCAACGGAATTAGCCTGAAGAAGTCCTGCTCCTACCGCCTGAAGAACACGGGAAAAAATAATAAAATTTGCATTAGGCGCAATGCCGCAAAGCGCCGAACCGACTGTAAAAACAACGAAACCGGTATTATACATCTTTGTTCTTCCGAACATATCGGCGAGTCTTCCAAATAAAGGTAAAAAAACTGTAAGAGTCAGCATATAAGCCATTGCAACCCATTCTATAACCGCCATATTTACTTGAAAGCCTTTTTCCATAGTCGGCATAGCGACGTTGACTATGCTCACGTCTAAAGCAGACATTGTTGCGCCTACCAGAACCGTTGAAAGTATAAACCATTTCCAATTTGGATGAGATTCAAAGTACGGATGAGGAAAACCAGATTTTTTTTCCAATTTAATGCCCCCCTGTTTTTTTCTATTTTTATATTTTCGTTATATTTTCGTTTAATTTTATTCCTAATTCTCTAAGCTGAATCGTATTAACGCCGGAAGGAGCGTCCGTAAGAGGGCAGTATGCTTTCTGCGTTTTCGGAAAAGCTATTACGTCCCTTATAGATTCTTCATTTCTCAGTATCATTAATATTCTGTCCAATCCAAAAGCAATGCCTCCGTGAGGCGGAGCGCCGAAACTCAGAGC
Source organism: Candidatus Acidulodesulfobacterium acidiphilum (assembly GCA_008534395.1). Classification (NCBI taxonomy): domain Bacteria; phylum Candidatus Acidulodesulfobacteriota; order Candidatus Acidulidesulfobacterales; family Candidatus Acidulidesulfobacteraceae; genus Candidatus Acidulidesulfobacterium; species Candidatus Acidulidesulfobacterium acidiphilum. Next base: position 25,670 of record SHMQ01000007.1, on the reverse strand, counting down.
ATCTAAAAGAAAGCCGAATTTTATTTTAGCGTCTTCCGGCGATATAGAAAGAATTTTAAAAATAGTTTCCTGCAGTTTAGAATTATGTATCCTGATACTTCCGCCGCCTATTTCTTCTCCGTTAAGCACGAGATCGTAACTGTCCGATTTAACGGATAAAGGGTCTGTTTCAAGTTTTTCGATATCTTTAACTGCCGGAGAAGTAAAAGGATGATGAACGGCAACTATCTTTTTTTCCTCTTCGGAGTATTCGAATAAAGGAAAATTGACGACCCATAAAAGATCCAACCTGTCTTTATTTATAAGATTATATTTTTTAGCCAGATGCAGTCTCAGTCTTCCAAGTACGTTTTCCGCAGTTTTTTTTGAATCCGACTGATAAAATATTATATCGCCGTTTTTAGCTCCGGTTACCTTAATGAGATTACTTCTCTCTTCGTCGGATATAAATTTAGAAATCCCTCCTTCTAAAGCATTATTTTCGGAAACTTTCGTCCATGCAAGACCTTTAGCCCCGAAATCTTTTGCGGTGTTTAGAAGTTCGTCTATATCTTTTCTGGAAAGAAGATTAGCGCCGTCAGGCAGGCAAACCGCTTTAATAACGCCGCCGTTTTTAATATTTTCTTTAAAAACGTTCATGGCGGAGTTTTCAAAAACATCCGTTAAGCTCCGAATAATCAATTCAAATCTTGTATCGGGTTTATCGCTTCCGTATTTGTCCATCGCCTCGTCGTAATCTATAACTTTAAACGGACGTTCTATTTTAACGTTTAAAAGTTTTTCGAAAAGCATGACGAACAGTTCTTCGGCGATTGAAATAACGTCCTTGTTTTCTACAAAAGACATTTCCATATCCAACTGGGTGAATTCGGGTTGTCTGTCTGCCCTTAAATCTTCGTCCCTGAAACATCTTACTATTTGATAATACCGTTCAAATCCGCCGACCATCAAAATCTGCTTGAATAATTGCGGCGACTGTGGAAGGGCAAAAAACCTGCCGTTGTTTAATCTGGAAGGGACAAGAAAATCCCTTGAACCTTCAGGCGTGCTTTTCGTCAAAAAAGGCGTTTCTATATCGAAAAAACCTTTTCCGTCAAGAAATTCTCTTACGAGATGCGTAAATTTAGACCTAAAAATTAAATTATCTTTTAATCTTTTGCTTCTTAAATCTAAATATCTGTATTTGAGCCTGGTAAACTCATTGACTTCCGATTCTTCGTCTATCTGGAAAGGCAAAACTTCGCAGGTATTAAGAATTTCGACTGTTTTAGCCGCAAGTTCCAAACTGCCGGTTTTTAAAGTATCGTTTTCGGTTCCTTCCGGTCTTTTTCTTACCGTTCCGCTTACGGCAATAACATATTCGTTCCTAAGCTTTTTTGCGGTCTTAAAAGACCCGCCTTCAATGTTTTCGTCGAAGACTATCTGCAGTATTCCCGAATAATCCCTCAAATCTATAAAAATCAAACCGCCGTGGTCGCGGTAGTGCATTACCCATCCTTTAAACGTAAACTCTTTGCCTATATCCGATTCTTTAATATCTTCGCATAATGTCCGCATTATTAACCTTATCTCTCCAATCATTTTGTAACCATTTTGTGGCAGTACCGGAATTCAATTCCGGTACTGCGTTTTTATAAAACGGCAGGATTTTTTTTGTTCAATTTTTAAGTTTATAATTTTAATGCCGTTCATGTCAATAAAAATTTATCGATTTCTTTTTCCATGCTATAATTTCCGTATAAAAAATCTATATGATTTTTTGCCGGAATGTTATTGATAACGGAGTTTATAATTTTTTTGGATAAATCTTGAATACATTTTTGTTTTATTATTAAGTCTTTTTCAGAGTAAACAAAATAAAAAAGTATTTTTTTAAAATTCTCGTTAATAAATTTTACGTCTTTTTTATAGTTTCGGATTTTACCGTAATCTTGAGAATATTTAAAGTCGTTAACGACTGCCGTATCAGGAGTTCTTTTTATATCGGCTAATGCTTTTTTTAAAATATTTTTATCCCTTGAACCGAGAGCATCTTTTAAAAAAAGCATAATAGTCCTGTCGAAAGAATTTTCTAAGCTTCTGATGAAACTGTCGCTGATGCCCGTATCGTGGCATCCCGCTATCAGCATAATTTTTTCGGTATTTTCCGGAAATAAAGCCGCATATTTTAAACATACCTGCGCTCCCATCGAATGACCTATTAAGGTTATTTTGGCGCCCTTTTCCACAAGTTCTTCGACTACTGAATTTATAGATTTTGCGTAAAAAGAAATGCCGTCGTTTTCAGGCATTACAAAATTTAGCTTATTATCATCGTTAGAATCGACGTCAACAGGTAAAGATCTAAAATGAAACGGTAAATCGGGGACTAAAATATTAAAAGTCTTGCCGAAGTTTTTTTTTATATAGTTAAAAATAGAAAGCATCGAAAGATGATTTCCGCCGGCGCCGTGAATCAGAAGAATACATTTGTTTTCGCCGTCTTTATTTTTGACGTTCGAAGATTTATGAAAAATATAAAAAATTTTTATTTCGCTAAGTTCTTTATACGGCACGCTATAATTTTAAAAAATAGTCAAAATATGTTATATTAAAAGTTAAAGTTAATTAAAAAGATTATAACATATAAATAAAATGTTCGTAAAAAAATTAGCATATTTTTATTATAAAAAAAAGTTAGAAAAAGAGATATTAAAGAATAAAATCCCTCAGCACATAGGAATAATATTAGACGGCAACCGAAGATACGCTAAGAAATGCGGTTTTGAAGATGCAAGCAGGGGGCATAGAAAAGGCGCCGATAAACTTTACGAAGTTCTTTCCTGGTGTTTAGATTTAAAAATCAAAGTCGTTACCGTATGGGCATTTTCTACGGATAATTTTAAAAGAAGCCCCTCCGAAATCGACAGTTTAATGCATATTATTAAAGATCAGCTTGAATCTTATATAAATTCAAAATTTATAAACGAAAATAAAATAAGAGTTTCGGTTATCGGCAAAAGAGAATTACTATCCGAAGATTTAATAGAAGTCATCGACAGGCTCGAAAATAAAACTAAAGATTATTCAAACCTAAAACTATATATAGCCGTCGGATACGGAGGAAGACAGGAGATATGCGACGCCATAATAAATTTTATTTCGGATAATATTTATATAATAAATAAAACAAGCGGCCTATGCGAAGGTTCAGGCGGAAATAAAAAAGGAATTTTGCATGAAAGTCCGTCCATAGAAAACGCTAATAGCCGGCGATGTTCTTCGGGTTATACCGACGATTATGATTATCTGTCTAATATTATTACCGTTGAAAATATATCCAAATATCTTTATGCAAAAGGTTCTCCCGACCCGGATTTAATTATAAGAACCAGCGGCGAGATTAGATTGTCCGGTTTTCTGCTTTGGCAAAGCGCATATTCCGAGTTTTATTTCTGCGATGCATATTGGCCAGAGTTCAGGGAAATAGATTTTTTACGAGCTATAAGAAGCTATCAATCCCGTCAGATAAGAGCGGGAAAGTGATTTAAAATGCTAAGCGGGAATCCAGATTATTAGAAAATAAGCGATTTGCGGTCAAAAAGTTTAATCATATTAGGGGAATACAGAATGGCTTTTAACAAAAAGCAGAAAAAGACTATTGCGGCTATGAGTTCTGTAGTTGGTTTAAGGATGCTTGCGGTATTTCTTGTTTTGCCGGTTTTCGTGCTGTTCGCCGAAAAATTTACGTCAAGTTTTATTTTAATCGGAATTGCATTCGGTATTTACGGCTTATCGAGGGCGATTTTTCAGATTCCGTTCGGTTATATTTCCGATAAAATAGGAAGAAAAAACGTTTTGTTTTTCGGCATGCTTTTATTCGGCATATTTACTTTTATAATAGGTTTTTCCGATAATATTTACGAACTTATACTGTTTAGGTTTCTTCAAGGAGTCGCCGCAGAAAGCTCCGTGGCGTTCGCATTGGTTTCCGATACCGTTTCCGAGAGCGACAGGACAAAAGCTATGGCATTTCTCGGTATCCCTATAGGATTAAGTTTTGTCGTGGGTATCGTAATGGGTCCTTTGCTTTCTTATTACTTCGGTTATCCTTTTTTATTCTATATTTCCGGCATATTCGGCATTATTTCCGCCCTTTTAATTATGGTTCTGGTGGAGGAACCCAAGAGCAAAGAAATGCTGAAAGAAATAGAAGTTTCCTTTAAAGACGCCGTTGCCGTTTTCAAAAACAAAACGCTTGCAAATCTTTCCTTACAGGGTTTTCTTTTGTCTTTCTTTATGACCGTTTTCTTTTTCGGTCTGCCTTTAATAGTCAAGCATGAATTAGGAACAGGATATTATTACAAGGTTTTAATCCCTATGGTAGTATTTTCTCTTTTTGCCATGATGAAAGCTTCAAAAAAAGCCGATATGGGATATGAAGTTCATCTATTGAAGTTAAGTTTTTTATTAATGGCTGTTTCAAGCATTTTTATGTTTTCCGATGCTAAAGGTTATGCTCTGCCGGTAATTATAATAGGCGGAATTTTGTTTTTTACCGGCTTTTCAATTACCGAACCTATAATGCCTTCTTTAGTGTCGTCTTCATCGGATAAGTCTTTTGTGGGCACTTCCATGGGGGTTTACAATACTTTGCAATTTTTGGGAAGTTTTATAGGAGGAAGCATAGCAGGGTTGCTGTATGAAAGCTACCGCAGTTTCATACCTGCTATTCTAATTGCTTCTTCTTTAATTTGCTATCTTTTAATTATGAGGATTAAAAAATGAAAAAAGTGGATAAAGTCGATTTAACGAAATTAAAATCTAAAGTAAGGGAAAGACCTTTATATTATTGTAAATGCGGTTTATCCAGCAGACTGCCGTACTGCGACTGGAAACACGGATGCGATAAACCGGTTAAAGAAAGCAAAAACGATAAACCGAGTGAAAACGGCTCAGGCGATAAATAAATTATATTTCAAACTCCTCTCCTATGAACTCTTCCTCGATTATCATTTTCATTTCTTCTTTCTTTATGGAGGCATTGATTGCTATAAAGTAAAATAAGACTGCCGTTAATATCACTATTATTAAGTCGTAGGGGGATTTAACGGCATTATCTCCGCCGAAATTATTACTGCCGAAAAAAGATATAATTATAAGCGCGGCTATATAAAAAAGAAACCATAAGCCTGGCATTACTGTCTGTTTAAATTTTGTTTTAATGCCGTTAAAATTAGTAATAATAAACAGTATAATTCCGGCCGATATTCCGATGCCCAATTTCCATAATACGGTAAAAGTCGACCAGTAAATAATGAGGGTGCCTACTATAAACGCCGATAAAGAAATAATATTTGCAAAAGGCAGATAAAAAGGGCGCTTTCTTTCGGCGTCCAACTTTCTGAACGTCATAAGCCCTATGGGTCCGAGGACATAAGTAAAAACCATTCCGGACGTAATTACGCCCACTAAAGACTGCCAGCTCGGAAACGGAAGAAGATATAACGCCGACAGGATAAAAGTCACAAGTAAAGAGATATAGGCGGTACCGTATTTATTGAAATTTTTATTAAAACTTTCCGGCAAAAATTTCATCTTGGACATTGCAAAAGTAATTCTGGAAGTCGTTCCCATATATACCAAACCCGTAGCAAAAGGCGATATAACCGCGCCCACCATTACCATAATCGCGAATGCCGGAAGTCCGTATAAATTCAATAAATTTACGAAAGGCGAAGAAAAATTAAGCAGATTCCAATTATTATTTTTAACTGCAGGAACGGATATAATAAAACTGAATGCAAGCAAAGTATAAATTATAATGCCTATTATTACGGATAGAATTGTAGCAATGGGAACGTCTCTTCCTGGGTTTTTAGCTTCGCCGGACAAATCTATGGCCTGCCTGAAACCGAGGTATGAAAATATAACTCCGCCCAGCGATACGCTCTTCATAACGCCGTCATATCCGTAAGGCATTAAGTTATATACGTGAAGATTTTTTATATTGCCGTTTTTAACGGAAACATATATAAGCGCTATAGAAGCGGCTAATACGATAAAAATTTTAAAGTACGTCAGGAAAGTATTAGTCTTTGCAAAAATTTTCGCGCCGAAAAAATTTAAAATAAAGAAAATTAAAAGAATAAAAAATGAAAACAACATTCCGAAATGCGTAGGAGAGTTATTTATGAATAAACCCGGAATATACCGGTTAAGATACTGAACCGTAGCTTCTGTTTCTATGGTGCTGACGGCCGCGCCGGCTATAATGAGTATCCAACTTGTTATAAACCCAAGAAATGCGCCGTGCGTATATTTCGGGTATCTTGCAAGACTGCCCGCCGAAGGAAGCATCGCTCCGAGTTCGCTGTAAACGAGAGCAATAAGCATAACGGCAAATCCGCTGATAAACCATGACAATATAGATGCCGGGCCTGCATATTTTGCGCTTACATAAACGCCCAGAAGCCATCCCGAGCCGATGATTGCGCTTGTCGAAGCAAAAGTCAGCTGAAGCAGGTTTAATGTTTTTTTCATCGTTTCATTATTTGATTTAAAAAATACAATATGATTTAATGTATTATATTAATCATTTTCTAATAAAACAACAATAAAAATATTTCCAAAATTGCCGATAGAATGTTTAAGTTATAATAAAATGTTTTAAAGAAAAAGGTGTCAGATTTTTTTTCCGCTTTTGTTAAGGTCAATTAATATATAAAGTGTATTGCGGAAAATTAATCTGACGTTTTTTCCAATATTTTTAAATATTTATAATACAAAGGAGGATTTTCTGATGATTTACGATTTAGTTATAATCGGCGGCGGACCCGCCGGATTGTCGGCCGCTATATATGCCTTAAGAGCGCGCCTTAACATTGTCCTGATAGAAAAAATGGCCGTAGGCGGTCAGATAGCTCTTACGGATAATATAGAAAATTATCCGGGATTTCCTTCTCTTTCCGGCGTAGAGTTAATGCAGAAATTTGAAGAACACGCTAAAGGACTGGGCTTGCAAATTATATACGACGAAATAAAAGACATATCCGACGACGGCGAATATAAAACCTTAAGAGGCGTTAATGAAAATTATCAGACTAAAACTGTTATTATAACGGTAGGGGCATCGCCTAAAAGGCTTAATATACCAGGCGAAAGAGAGTTTACCGGAAGAGGCGTATCATACTGCGCCACCTGCGACGGCCCTTTTTTTAAAGACCAGGATATAGCAGTAGTCGGCGGCGGGGATGCCGCTTTAAAAGAGGCTAACTATTTGACTAAAATAGTTAAATCGGTGACTTTAATTCACAGAAGAAAGGAATTTAGGGCTGAAAAAATAATTCAGGAAAGGCTTCATAATGCAAAGAACGTAATTATGCAATTAGAGCATATTCCAGTTTCTATCAACGGAGATAAAACCGTAGAATCTATAACTATAGAAAGCGTTAAAACTAAAGAAAGAACGACGGTCCCCGTTAAAGGAGTTTTTATTTTTATCGGCATTAGCCCTCAAACGTCTTTCCTTAAAAATATAGAAAAAGACGAATACGGTTTTATCAAAACAGATCCTTATACGCTAATGACGTCAATGCCCGGAGTATTTTGCGCAGGCGATGCCCATTCCAAGAAACTGCTTCAGGTTGCTACCGCGGTCGGCGAAGGCGCTCTTGCGGCAACAGCGGCAGAAGAATTTATTTGCGACGTATGTTAAGGCTTTTCCATTTTGCAATGGTGCCAGAATTGAATTCTGTCACCATAGTTATTAATACGAAAGCGTTTTTACGTTATCGTCCATAACCATTTGAACTACGTATGCTCCGCCTACTACGCCGCTGCATTCTTCAATCAAATCATCTTTGGTGAAGTCGTTTAATTCTAATGCCGGAGTGCAGACTTTAAAAACGACTCCCGCATTATAGGCGTCTTTTATGAAATCGTATATCGATTTAGGACTACCTTCTTTCGCCCTGAGATTTTCTGCAACGCCTTTTTTCATTAAAAGACCCGCATCCGCCGTCAGGACAATTTCTACTTCGTAATCCATTACCGCCGCCGCCGCCGCCTGGAAAAAAGGGGCTCCGAGAGCATGAGGATTTGAAGGGGAAGTGTTTTGAAGCATTATAAAAAGTTTGTTTGCCATAATACTTATGCCTCCATTTTTTAAAATTTTTTTGAAAATAAAAATATTAATATTTATTTATTATACAATATTTCCATTGAATTTTTAACTTCTTTTATCGTTTCGGAAGCGATTATTCGGGATTTTTTAGTTCCGTCAAACAGTATATCCCACACTTCGTCTTTGTTTTTTAGATAACGGTTTCTACGCTCATTCATAGGTTCTAATAAAGATTTAATAACATTGAACAGATTCTCTTTGCATTTTACGCATCCTATTTTTCCGTTTTCACAGTTGTATTCGGTTTCATTAATTAAATCGCCGCCTGAAAAAGCCTTGTGGTAAGAGAATATAGTACATATATCGGGATTGCCTTTGTCGGTCGGGTGAATTCTGTTTTTGTCCGTTAGCGCCGATTTAATTTTATTTTTAACGGAATCGAAATCGTCAGAAAGATTTATAGCGTTTCCGTATGATTTGCTCATTTTTAAATTTCCGTCAAGCCCGACGAGTTTTGGGGATTCGCCTATAAGTGCGAAAGGCTCTATGAGTTTGCCGGAATATAATTCGTTAAATTTTCTTACTATTTTTCTTGCTATTTCGATATGGGGAAGTTGGTCTATACCAACCGGCACCAGGTCTGCTTTAAAAACTGCTATATCTGCGGTCTGGCTTACCGGATAACCAAGAAATCCGTAAGTTAATTCTTTGTAGCCTCTTTCTTTAGCCTCGGTTTTAATGGTAGGATTATGTCTTAAGGGGTTTACCGAAACAAGCATCGAAAAAAAAGTCGTCAGTTCCGAAATTTCCGGTATCATAGACTGTATCGCAATAGTGGATATTGTCGGGTCTATTCCCGCCGAAAGATAGTCCAATGCTACAAGAAAGATATTTTCTTTAAGTTTTTCCGGATGTTCGAAATTAGTAGTCAGAGCTTGGATATCTGCTATTAAAATAAAAGTTTCGTATTTATACTGAAGCTTTACCCTGTTCTTTAAAGAACCTGCGTAATGTCCCAGATGAAGAGGTCCTGTAGGCCTGTCCCCGGTCAATATTCTTTTGTATTTGTATTTTGATTCGTCGGCTATTGCCGAATTGTCGGTTTTTAAATCCATAATTTTAATTCCTTTTTTAAACACGGGGACAGAATTCAATTCTGTCCCCGCCACAAATTGATTTTTAACTTTAGATTATATTATGTTATAATATTATAAACAAGTTAAAAATCTCTATTGCTATAATAACAATAAAAAATGTATTAAATAATATAATAAACTGATGTAAATAAAACGCCCAATAGGATTAAATTTAAATATAGATATAAACGTTAAATTTTAATTCGCGGCTATATATAAGGTCAAATATGAATAATAACGACGAAAATAAAGAAGAAAATTCCGGCTCGGTAAAATACAAACAAAAGTTTTTAAAAGAACTTTTAAGAAAAAAAAATGCAATATTGCTTGCCCATAACTATCAGAGGGACGAAATACAAGAAATTGCCGATTTTCAAGGAGATTCGCTTGAACTTTCTATAAAAGCTAATAAAACCGATGCCGATATAATAGTTTTTTGCGGCGTAAGATTTATGGCGGAAAGCGCGGCTATTATGAATCCGGAAAAAACCGTCATTCTTCCAAACGAAAATGCCGGCTGTCCAATGGTTGACATGATAACGGCGCAAGATATTCTTAACTTAAAAAAAGATTATCCCGATGCCCCCGTCGTTGCTTACGTCAACACGTCTGCGGAATGCAAAGCCGTTTCCGATATTTGCTGTACTTCGGCTAACGCCGTTAAAGTCGTTAACTCGTTAAGCTCTAAAAGAGCGATAATGGTTCCCGATAAAAATTTAGGAAGTTACGTTCAAAGGTTTACCGACAAAGAAGTTATAAACTGGCCGGGTTACTGTCCGCCGCATAAAAGAACTACGCCGGAAGATATCAAAGTTCTTAAACAAAAATATCCTGGAGCCGTGTTTGTAGCCCATCCGGAATCTTCACCCGAAACTATCGATGTTGCCGACCATGTTTCATCTACTTCCGGCATGTATAAATTTGTCAGGGAATCAACCGCAAAATATTTTATTATCGGAACCGAAAGGGGCATAATGTATAAAATGAAGAAAGAAAATCCCGGCAAAGTATTTATTCCGTCAAATAATGGTTTAGTCTGTCCTAATATGAAAAAAACGCATTTGGACGATGTTATTAATTCATTGGCTCAGATGAAGAATATTATTAAAATTCCTGAAGACGTTAGAATCAAGGCAAGAAAATCTATTGAAAATATGTTAGCCCTTTAGTATAATTTTAATTCAATTTTACTTTAAAAAGGGGAAGTCTATTAAAACATCGGGATTTCAACAGCTAATATTTAATCTGCAGAACTTCTGGTCGGACTTTGGGTGCGTAATTCTGCAGCCATACGATATAGAAGTAGGAGCGGCTACATTTGCGCCCTATACGTTTCTTAAGTGCTTGGATTGTATGGACTGGAGAGTCGCTTATGTCCAGCCGTCAAGAAGGCCTACCGACGGGAGGTACGGTCAAAATCCCAACAGATTGGGAAAATATTATCAGTTCCAAGTTATTATACAGCCGTATATCGATAACATACAGGAGATATATTTAGACAGTTTAAAGAGCGTCGATATTAACCCTATTATGCATGACGTCCGGTTTGTAGAAGACGATTGGGAATCGCCTACTCTCGGCGCATGGGGTCTCGGATGGGAAGTCTGGCTCGACGGCATGGAAGTTACTCAGTTTACATATTTTCAGCAGATAGGAGGCATAGAACTTTCCAAACCGGCTATAGAAATTACTTACGGATTGGAGCGGATAGCCATGTTCCTTCAAAATAAAGACGCGGTTTTTAACCTGCAATGGAACGGTTCTTTTAAATACGGCGATATACATAAAGACGACGAATTCCAATTTTCCAAATATAATTTTGAATATTCAAGCGCAGAAGCGCTTTATAATTTATTCAATATATATGAAGCCGAATCGAAAAAACTTCTTTCTTTTCGGCTGAAAGAATTAGTTAAACCTGCTTACGAATATTGCCTGAAGTGTTCGCATGCCTTTAATTTGCTTGATGCAAGAGGGCTTATAAGCGTATCCGAAAGAATGAATTATATATTGAGAGTCAGGACGCTTGCCGAAGGATGCGCAAAACTTTATACGGGATTTTATTCTAAAGAAGAAGAAAATAAAAACATGAAGCCTAATTTAAAATAATTTATGATAATTCGGGTTATTACAAATTGAGCGAATATTTACTCGAAATAGGTTCGGGCGAGCTTCCTTACGAAGAGGTGAGGAAAATACCGCCGGCTTTAAAAAAAATAGTAGAAAATTTTCTCGCCGACGAGCTTTTTCTCGCCGAAAAACCGCATGTCGAAACTTACGCTACTCCAAGACGCACGGTATTGTTTATTAAAGAACTGCCGGCAAAATCGCCGGACAGGGAAATAGAAATAATAGGGCCTCCTGTTAATATTTCGTATCATGGGGGCGTTCCGGCGGAGCCTCTTTTGCAGTTTATGAAAAAAACCGGAATTTCCGACCATAAGAAAATCTATACGGTTAATCAAAAAAAGGGGGTTTACGCCGCATGCAAAAAGAAAATAAAAGGAGCGCTTTTAAAAGATCTGCTTGCACAAAATATACCTTTGTTTATAAAGAAAATCCCCTTTAAAAAAACTATGTTCTGGTTAGATAAGGAAATACGTTATCCAAGGCCTGTTTTATGGATAACGTCGGTATTCGACGGAAAAACAGCGGCGTTTGATTTCGGCGGCATTAAAACCTCTAACCGCACTTACTTAAAACCGCCTTTATCATACAAAATGAGGCCGGTAAAAATATATAGCGCTCAAGATTATTTTAATATAATATCCGCAAACGGGATAATACTAAAAAATATCGAAAGAAAAGATTATATAGAATCTGCATTAAAAGATATATCGAAAACGGCCGGCGCCGATATTCCCGAATGCGGCGAAGATTTTATAGACGAAATAGTGGGACTGACCGAAACTCCTTATGCTTTATTATGCGGATTCGACGAAAAATTTCTTTCTATTCCGCAAGAACTGCTTTCGGTCGTTATGAAAAAACATCAGCGTTTTTTTCCGCTTTCAAAAAGCGGCAAATTAATTTCAAATTTTATTGCTATTGCCGACGTAAATCCTCTTAACGAGTTTAAAGAATCGTTAGAAAAAAATATAAAGTCCGGTTATTCCAGAGTACTTAGCGCACGACTTGCCGACGCGGGATTTTTTTTTAACGAAGATACCAAAAAAAAGCTTGCAGATTTTGTCGAAGAAACTAAAAATATAATGTTTTATCAGGGTTTAGGCACCTATTTCGATAAAACTTTACGCATAAAAAATTTGGGTCTTTTTATTGGAGACGAACTTAATTTCGGCGCAGAAATTTTGTCCGATTTTAAAACGGCTTCCGGTTTGTTAAAATTCGATCTTGCAACCCACGCAGTTTATGAATTTCCTGAAATGCAGGGAATAATGGGCAGGATATACGCTAAAGCGGCAGGAGAAAACTCTCGTATATCAACCGCAATAGAAGAGCATTATTATCCGGCATCCAAAACCGGCGGAGATAAAAAGAAAATACTTCCCTCTAACGATTTATCGGCTTTATGCGCTTTAGCGGACAAATTAGACACGGTTTTTGCTTTTGTAATGCTAAAAAAACTCCCCTCAGGAGAATCCGACCCTTTTTATCTCCGAAGGGCTATGATAGGCATAATAGAAATTATCTTAGATAAAAAATATAAGATTAATTTAATAAAGGCATTTGATTTTTATTTTAAAGAATTTTTTAATGATAGAAAATTAAATAAAGAAGAATTAAAAAATGCTTTTATAAATTTTGCCGATACGAGATTTAAGAATTTTATGCTTACGTCCGGTTATAAATCCGACGAAATAGCCGCCGTATTAAATTCTTCGGTTCGTGAAAATTTTTATACGGAGTTTATTAAAATAGATTTTCTTTCAAAATATAAAGAAAATGAAGCGATTTTTGAACTATCGCAGATATATAAGAGAATTAACAATATTACTTACAAATTTTCCGATATAACGGTTTTTAATGAAGAAAAATTAACTTTGTATGAAGAAAAACAGCTTATTTCAATTTTTAAAAAGGTAAGCAAAGATATAATCTTATCTCTTAAACAAAACGACTTTAAAACGGTTTTAAGCGAAATGCATAAATTGGTCATGCCGGTAAACGCTTTCTTCGACGGCGTCATGATTTTAACCGAACAGGAAGAAATTAAGAATTCAAGGATCGGATTATTAAATAATATTTTGAATCTTTTTAAAAATTTTTGCGATTTTTCCAATTTAGATTTATAATTATATTTTTTAATTCTAATAATATATTAAATATATTTTTATTTATTCGGAGGATAGTGTTATGGGTAAATTCGTTTATTTTTTCGGCAACAAAAAGGCGGACGGCGATGGTTCCATGAAAAATTTGCTTGGCGGAAAAGGAGCCGGTTTGGCGGAGATGACTAACCTCGGCATAAGAGTTCCTGCCGGTTTTACGATAACCACGGAAGTTTGTACTTATTTTTATGAACACGGCAAAAAATATCCCGATGAATTAAAAAGCGAGGTAAAAGAAAATATAAAAAAGATGGAAGATGCAATGGGGTCTAAGTTCGGCGACGCTAAAAATCCCCTGTTGGTTTCCGTAAGAAGCGGGGCAAGGGTATCGATGCCCGGAATGATGGACACGGTTTTAAATCTCGGATTGAACGAGACTACCATTAAAGGCCTTATCGAAAAATCGGGCAACGAAAGATTTGCATACGATACATACAGAAGATTTATTCAGATGTTTTCAAACGTAGTTCTTGGAATAGATTCCGGAATTATGGAATCTATTTTAGCAGATAAAAAGAAAGAAAAATCGGTTAAAAACGACAACGAATTAAATGAAGCCGATCTTCGCTATCTGGTATCGGAATTTAAAAAAGTCGTGGAAAAAGAAAAAGGAATAAAATTTCCAGACGATCCAGAGGAGCAGTTGTGGATGGGCATTTCTGCCGTTTTTGAATCTTGGAACGTACCGAGAGCTATAACATACAGAAAGCTCAATAAAATACCTGAAAACTGGGGAACCGCAGTAAACGTTGTTTCTATGGTTTACGGAAATATGGGAGAAACTTCCGCAACCGGAGTAGCGTTTACCAGAAATCCTTCTACCGGAGAAAACGGTTTTTACGGCGAATATCTTATTAATGCGCAGGGCGAAGACGTCGTGGCGGGAATAAGGACGCCTCAGCCCGTCAACGAACTTTCCAAGAAAAATTCCGAAGATCTTTCTTTGGAAAAAGCTATGCCCGCAGTATATAAAGACCTTCTGGAATATGCAAGCCGGCTGGAAAAACATTATAAAGATATGCTTGACCTCGAGTTTACTATTCAGGAAGGCATACTTTACATGCTTCAGGTAAGGACGGGAAAAAGGACGGCGAAAGCAGCGGTTAAAATTGCGGTAGATATGGTCAAGGAAGGTATGATAGATAAAAAAACAGCCGTTTTAAGAATAGACCCCTATTCTATAGCGCAGCTTATGTATCCGGCGGTAGATCTCAGCGCAAAAAAAGACGTTATAGCAAAAGGGCTTCCTGCTTCGCCCGGAGCGGCAAGCGGCGAAGTGGTTTTTTCGGCAGAAGAAGCGGAAGCAGAAGTAAAAAAAGGCAAAAAAGTAATATTGGTAAGAATGGAGACTTCTCCCGAAGATATACACGGAATGAGCGTTTCCGAAGGTATTCTTACCGCCAGGGGAGGCATGACTTCCCACGCCGCCGTAGTTGCGAGAGGTATGGGGAAATGCGCCGTTACCGGCTGTTCGGTTCTTGAAATTAACGAAAAGAAAGGGGAGATAACAGTCGGAAACAGAAACATAAAAATAGGAGATATTATTACGTTAAACGGATCCAACGGGGAAGTTTATTCCGGTTACGTAAAAATGATAACGCCGGAAATAAACGAAGATTTCAGGACGATAATGAAATATGCGGATGAGTTTAGAAAATTGAGCGTAAGGGCAAATGCGGATACTCCCGAGGATGCAAAAGTTGCGCGCGGTTACGGAGCCGAAGGCATAGGACTTTGCAGAACGGAGCATATGTTCTTTAAAGGCGACAGAATAAAAGCCGTCAGAGAGATGATTCTTTCCGAAACGGCTGCGGAAAGACAAAAAGCACTTGCTAAGCTTCTCCCCATGCAAAAATCCGACTTTATAGAATTATACGAAGAAATGAAGGGCTACTCGGTAAACATAAGGCTTCTTGACCCGCCGCTGCATGAATTTCTTCCGAAAACGGAAAAAGACATAAGAGAGTTATCCGAAATTATGGGTATTTCATACGAGAGGCTCAGCGCAAAGACGGCTTCCCTACACGAAGTCAACCCGATGCTTGGTCACAGAGGCTGCCGTCTGGGAGTAAGTTATCCCGAAATATATGAAATGCAGGTTCAGGCAATTATGGAAGCCGCATGCGAATTTTATAAAAACGGCAACAAGATTATTCCCGAAATTATGATTCCGGTCGTCGGGATTTATGAAGAGATAAGGTTATTAAAGGAATTAGTCGATAAAAAAGCTGCAGAAGTTATGAATAAATACGGCACTAAACTCGACTACTTAGTCGGAACTATGATAGAACTTCCGAGAGCATGTATGGTAGCCGACGAAATAGCGGGCGAGGCCGAATTTTTTTCGTTCGGTACAAACGATCTTACACAGACTACTTTCGGGTTTTCAAGGGACGACATAGGTTCTTTTTTACCCGATTATCTTAATAAAAATATTCTTAAGACAGATCCGTTTATGGAGTTAGACAGAAGCGGTGTAGGCGAATTAATGAAAATTGCCGTACGGAAGGGCAAGGAAACAAGAAAAGATATTAAACTCGGCATATGCGGAGAACACGGAGGCGACCCAAGCTCTATAGAATTTTGCCACAGCATCAATCTTAATTATGTCAGCTGTTCGCCTTACAGGGTTCCGGTTGCAATAATTTCCTCCGCTCAGGCTTCGATTAAAGAGGTGAAATCTTAAGGAATAGATTTGGAACCATTAGATTTAAAAACGCTTGCCGCTTTTTCTTTAGACGCTGCTTCGTTTATAGAAAGAGAGAAAGGAATATTTATTTTTTTATGCGATAATTACGCCTCCGCTAAAGCTTTGTACGGCAACCTGTCGTTTTTTTCTTCGCAGAAAATATTTTTCTGCGAAGAAATAATCCCCGTAAGCCTTTTGTATGATTTAAGGCAAACCGCCTCTGCCGCTGTAGTTACGACTCCTATTTCTTTTTTCTCTAAAGTGCCGGAGCCGGACAGCCTTCTTAACTCGTTTATCCATATAAAAAAAGGTTCAAACTTTTCGCGCGACGTTTTTATAGAAACTCTCGCTTCGTACGGCTATGAAAGAACGAATATTATAGAAAACGAAAACGAATTTGCTGTAAGAGGGGAAATAATAGACATAAGCAATGCAGATTCTCTTTATCCGGTCAGGATCGATTTTTTTGACGAAACCGTAGAAGATTTGCGGTATTTTGACCTCAATACGCAGTTAAGCATTAAAAGCATAGATGCATTTACCGTATTCCCCGTAAAATCTAATTATTATCCTAAAACTATAAATATATCCGAATCCGTTCCGAATTCGGTTTTATACATAGAAGAACCCGAAACCGAACTTTTAGATTTTTTAAACCGCGGCACGGATAATAAAAATAGTTTTAATAGGATTTTAAATAATTTAAATAAATTTTATTATTTTAATATTAAAAAATCTTCGATATATTACGGAATTAAAAACGATACCGGCAATAACATAGGGGAAAAATTTTCGGAAATAAAATCGGTAAATAGCCGTTTTGCCGAAAAGTTAAAATATGAAAACGGCAAATTAAATCTAACTCTAATAAGAAAAATAATCCTCAATCTTATAAATAAAGAATACAAGGTAACCGTCGTTTCCAAAAACGAAATTCACAGGGAAAGGCTTAAAAATATTTTTGCTTCCATAGGATTAAGCGAAGAAGAAATACAAAACGGATTATTTAAAATTATTAACGGTAACGTTTCATCAGGTTTTATATCTAAAAAAGATAAACTTTTTTTAATTAAAGGGGAAGAACTTTTCAGGGAACATTTAGATATCGTTTCCGAAAGTTCAAGCCGGTTAAAAACTTCGGGATTAGATTATTTTAAAAGCATAGAAGAGCTGAATCCCGGAGATTACGTAGTCCACGACGAGTTCGGAATTGCACAGTTTACCGAAATTAGAAATATTACGCTCAACGGCATATCGTCCGATTATTTTACCCTTATGTTTGAAGGAGGAGATAAGCTATTCGTTCCGTCGGAAAAAATTTATCTTTTACATAAGTATATATCTTCTTCCGAAGATAATGCTCCGGTTTTAAACAGACTCGGCAATAAATCATGGGAGAAAGCCAAGACCAAAGCAAAAAAGAAAATTGAAGAAATTGCGGAAGATTTAAAAGTTCTTTACGCAAAAAGAATGACGGACAGGGGGTTTGCATTTTCTCCGGAAGATGAAGAATATAGAGAATTCGAGGAAAATTTTGAATTTGAAGAAACGGAAGACCAGGCAAGAGCCATTAAAGAAGTTTTACGGGATATGCAGGGCAATAAACCTATGGACAGGCTGATATGCGGAGACGTCGGATTCGGCAAAACCGAGGTAGCTATTAGAGCGGCTTTCAAAGCGGCTATGGACGGCAAGCAGGTTGCCTTAATAGCTCCTACTACTATTTTAGTAGACCAGCATTATCAAAATTTTAAAAAAAGATTTGATAAGTATCCCGTAAAAATTGCCCATATCTCAAGATTCGTCAAGAAGAACGAAGAAAAAGAAATCGTTAAAGGAATTAAAAGCGGAGAGATAGATATAATAATCGGGACGCATAAATTGCTGTCGGAAAAAATAGAATATAAGGATATAGGTCTTCTGATTATCGACGAAGAACAAAAATTCGGCGCACTGCAGAAAGAAAAAATAAAAAAATTAAGATATTCGATAGACGTTTTGGCGATGAGCGCAACTCCTATTCCGAGGACGCTTTATATGTCTATGTCGGGAATAAGGGACTTAAGCATTATAAGCACGCCTCCTTCCGGTCGAAAAAACGTTATAACGGAAATAGCAAACTACGACGAAGAGATAATAAAGAAAGCGATATTTAACGAAATAAGCAGAGGCGGACAGGTTTATTTTATCGATAACAGGATATCCCATTTAGATTCCGTTCGCGACAGGCTTGCTAAAATTATGCCGGATATAAGAATAGGGGTAGTTCACGGGAGGTTACAGCCTGAAAAAATTATGGATATTATGCATATTTTTCACGATAAAGGATACGACATCCTGCTTTCGACCGCCATAATAGAATCGGGATTGGACAATCCTAACGTAAATACGATTATTATAAATAATGCCGAAAAATTAGGGCTTAGCCAGCTTTATCAATTAAGGGGAAGGGTCGGGAGATCGCACATTCAGGCATATTGCTATGCCGTTACTGGAACGCCCGTTGAAAATATAAGCCCGGAACAATTAAAAAGGCTAGTCGCCGTTAAAGAATACAGCGAATTGAGTTCGGGATTTAAACTTGCCATGGCGGATTTGGAAATAAGGGGAGCGGGGAATATTTTGGGAGGAGCGCAATCAGGACATATAAACTCGGTCGGTCTTGAGATGTGCATGCAGATGTTGAAGGAAGAAATTGAAAAAATGCGCGGCGTAATATTGCCTGCACAGATTAATCCGGAAGTTAAGACTAATTTATCCGCTTATATTCCTAAAAGCTATATAGAAGACGAAAAAACAAAGACCTCTTTTTACAGAAAACTGGCTAATTGCGTAACTATTAACGACGTGGAAAATATAAAAAAGGAGTTTGAAGACAGATTCGGCAGGATGGAAGATTCCGTTAAAAATCTGTTAAAAATTGCAGAACTTAAAATTAATATGAAAAATTGCAAAGTAAGCATTATAGAGATTAAAGATGCCGAGTTTATTATGGAATTTCATAATTCGGCGGCGTCCATTTTTGAAAGGCTGATAAAATTTATAAACGATAAAGAATCTTCGTCTGAATATATAATTAATTTTATAGACGAATTTAAAATGAGGCTAAGATTTAAACATTTAGATTCTAAGCAGGATAAAATAGAGAAAGCTAAAATTATCTTGCAACGATTATACGGCTATGTTAATATTTAATAATTGTATTTGCTTTAAATTAACTTAATTTAACTTTTATTTGTTCAAGAGGGGAAAATGAAAAAGCTTAAAGGTTCTATTTTATTAATTGCCCTGTTTTCGATAGTATTATCGATGGGTCTTTACGGATGCGCAAAGAAGCAGACCGCCGCACCTTCTAAAGTAATTGCGGAAGTAAACGGAAAACCTATTACAGCCGCAAAATTTCAAGAGGAAATGTCTAAATTTCCGCCTGAACTAAGATCTTATCTCGAAACGCCGACCGGCGAAAAGAGACTGCTAAAAAGTCTTGTGGACAGGCAGATTTTAGTAAACGAAGCTTTAAAAGAAGGAGTAAATAAATCAAAATCTTATAAAACGCAGATTTCTGATTTTAAAAAAGGTCTTTTAGTCCAGCTTTTGCTCCATAAAGAAGTTGCAAATAAAGTAAAAGTTACTACGGCTGATGCCAAGGCTTATTATAAAAAGCATTATCTTTCTTTTAATCTGCCTTCTAAAATTAACGTAAGCTATATACAGGTAAATTCTCCGAAAAAAGCCCAGTTAGCATATAAAATGCTTACTTCCGGCAAACCTTTTCCTGCGGTAGCTCAAAAATATTCGATGGCGCCTAATGCTAAAAACGGCGGTATGCTCGGCTGGATAAAATTCCAGGAAACTACACCCGCATTTAACAATGCGGCTTTCAGCATTCCTAAGGTCGGCGGCATATCGAAGATAGTAAAGGTCGGCAGCCATTACGACATTATAAAATTAAATAACGTAGTTACCGGCAAACCTAAACCTTTTTTGTCTTTAAAAAATCAGATAATAATGATAATGAAACAGAAAGAGGCGTCTAAAATTTTAAAATCTTTTGTAGGGAATTTGAGAAAGAAAGCTAAAATAAAATATTTTTACAAAAATTTGCCGGTTGCAAATTCTACAGTTCCTCAGGCATCGACAGGTCAAACTAAAGCGGCTGCAAAAAAATAAAAACGGTTAAAAGTATTATAAACGCTAAAATAAAATATTTTGATAATCAGAATACGGCATAAAATATAATTTATGCCGTATTCGCTTATAAGTAATAATAATTACGGAATTATATCCGTTTTATTAATAAAAAAATGAGAAAAAATAAGATTTTTATAATTTTAATATCCGCAGTTTTAACGTCGGTTTTATTTTCCGCAATAATAAAAAATGCAAACGCCGTAATAATAGACCAGGTAATAGCGGTAGTAAATAAAACGCCGATAACTCTATACGATTTTGCAAAATTCGACAGACCGGCTTTCGAGCAGTACGAACAGATGCAAAACGAAGCGTCGCAGGGTATTTTTACCCAGGAAGACACGGCGGTTATGTCTAAGACCAAGGCTGTGCTTAATGCTTTAATAAATAAAATGTTAATCAGGCATGAAGAAGAAAAGGCCGCTATTTATATTGCGCCTAAACAGTTAAAAGCCTATGTAAGGGCGGTGGCTCTTGCTAATAACTTTACGGTTAAGCAGTTTTTTAAGTTTTTAGCTAAAAAGGGAATAAGTAAAAAAGCGTATCTGAAACAGGTCAAAAATCATTTTATGGAAGTAGAACTTTTGAGGAAAGTTTTTGGAAATAAAATGGTAATAACAAAAAATCAATTGATAGAGTATTACAGGAAAAACATTGAAGAATTCAGAGGAGAGCCTCAGGTTGACCTAAAGCTGATTTTTTTAGCCGTTCCTCAAAATGCAAATAAAAAAACTAAGGAAGAAATATACAAAAGGATTTCCGCAATAAGAGAAAATGCTATATCCGGAACTAAAAGCTTTTCCGGACTTGCAAGGGAATATTCCGAAGACCCTTCCGAAAAAAACGGCGGGAGGATAGGATATGTTTATAAAAATAAACTGTCGCCCAATTTTTCCGATATTGCATTCAGGCTGCATGTCGGTCAGATAAGTCCGGTTATAAGGACTAAATTCGGTTATGCTGTATTGAAATCGGTAGGCAAAAAGATGGGTGCGTTTAGAACTTTTAAACAGGTAAAGCCTGAAATATTTTCGATCCTTGAAAAACATAGAACGAATAAATACTTAAGGAAAATTTTAAAAAAAGCAAGAAAAAATTCTTACGTTAAAATATTGATTGCAGCATAAAAAAGTAGAACTAAAATTGAATGAAGAGAGCCGTTTTATAGGCATTACTATGGGCGACCCCGGTGGAATAGGGCCGGAAATAGCAA
This sequence comes from Candidatus Acidulodesulfobacterium acidiphilum, assembly GCA_008534395.1. Taxonomy (NCBI): domain Bacteria; phylum Candidatus Acidulodesulfobacteriota; order Candidatus Acidulidesulfobacterales; family Candidatus Acidulidesulfobacteraceae; genus Candidatus Acidulidesulfobacterium; species Candidatus Acidulidesulfobacterium acidiphilum. The sequence goes on along the minus strand of SHMQ01000007.1, from coordinate 4,045 downwards.
TTAAGTCCGTTAAGCATTTCATAGAAAACGAAGCCGAATATATTAAACCGATTATTTTCGGATCTTTTGAAAATATAGAATATACTTCGCAAAATATAATAAAAACCGATATCCCTATAAATTTAATTAAGCCTGATTCTTTTATAGATTATGCTTATCAAACAGGAAAAATAAACGTAATAGATTTAGCTTCTAAATCTTATGCGCAGGTTAAGTATGGAAACGTTAACCACACTTATGCAAAAGACGTCGAAAAATTTATAGAAACCGCAGTTGATTTTTCTATAAAAGAAAAAATACTAGGTTTTGCTACTGCTCCTATAAATAAAGATATGATGCTTAAGGGAGGGGCAAGATTCGGCGGACACACCGAGCTATTAGGGTATTTAGCAGGTTCCGACGATTTTGCCATGCTTTTCTATTCGGATAAACTTATTACAATTCTTTCGACTATTCATATACCTATTTCGGAAGTTCCAGTTAAAATTACTAAAAATCTGCTAAGAAAAATAATAAAAATTTCTATAGAATGGTTAAAAAAAGACCTGGGGAAAAATAGTCCTAATATTGCCGTTCTAGGTTTAAATCCTCATGCGGGGGAAAACGGAAGAATAGGAAACGAAGAGAAAGAAATTATAGTTCCCGTTATAGAGGAATTTAAAAATTATAAAGAAAATATAGCCGGCCCTTTCCCTGCGGATAGTTTTTTTGCCGAAAAATATAAAAAATTCGATTTAATCGTTGCTATGTATCACGATCAGGCGTTGATACCTTTTAAACTGCTTTCGTTTCATAAGGGGGTCAACGTTACGGCGGGTTTAAAATTTATCAGGACGTCACCGGTTCACGGAACGGCTTACGATATTGCCGGTAAGAACAAGGCTGATTGCGGCAGTATGATAGAATCCATAAAATTAGTCGGCAGGATATCGGAGAATAGAAAAAGATGGAAAGAAAGATAGTTATTAAAGGAGCAAGACAGCATAATTTAAAAAATATAAACGTCGAGATACCCAAAGACAAGCTTGTAGTTATAACGGGACTTTCAGGCTCCGGCAAATCCTCCCTTGCGTTCGACACCGTATTTGCAGAAGGGCAAAGGAGATATCTTGAATCTCTGTCGTCATATGCGCGGCAGTTCATGGAACAAATGGATAAACCGGACGTAGATTCGGTAGAAGGACTTTCTCCGGCCATTTCTATCGAACAAAAGTCCGTCAGTAAAAATCCCCGTTCTACGGTCGGCACAATTACCGAAATATACGATTATTTAAGAGTTCTTTTCGCCAGAATAGGTATTCCGTACTGTTATAAGTGCGGTAAAAAAATCGAACCAAAAACCATAGATAGTATGGTGAAATCGGTTTATTCCAATAAAGCCGGCGAAAAACTTATAGTTCTATCTCCTATAGCAATTAACAGAAAGGGAGAGTTTAAGGCAAAATTCGACGATTACTTAAAACATGGTTTTTATAGAATTTATGCCGACGGGAAGGAATATAATTTAGACGAACCGATTAATTTAGACAAAAAAAAGAAGCATAATATAGACTTAGTCATAGACAGGCTGACAATAAAAGAAGAAAATAAAAAAAGACTGTTCGATTCCATAGAACTTGCTTTAAAATTATCTTCCGGCATATTAAAACTTAGATATGAAGACAGGGAAGAAATATTAACCGAAAATTCTATCTGCTTAAACTGCAATATAAGTTACGGCAAACCGGAACCCGCAGTTTTTTCCTTTAACAGCCCGCAGGGCGCTTGTCCCGAATGCGGCGGTTTGGGTTACAAGGAATATTTTGACGAGGATCTGATAGTTCCCGATAAAAATCTTTCGTTAAAAGAAGATGCTATAATTATTTTTAAAAATTCTACTCCCGTATATAAAAGCCAAATTTTTAACTCGCTTTCAAAACATTACGGATTTGATTTATATACTCCTTATAAAGATTTGAGCGCAGATATAAAGCAGGCATTACTATACGGTTCGGGAGAAGAAAAAATTAAATTTTTCGATGCGACCGGCGGCTCTTCCTATCATTTAAGGCATTGGGAAGGTATAATACCAATGCTTGAAAGAAATATAGCCGAAGGAAATTATCTACTGGATCCTAATAAATTCAAATCGGAAAAAGTTTGTCCCGAATGCGGCGGTTTCAGGTTGAGGAAAGAATCTTTAAGCTATAAAATAGGCGGACTAAATATAGCGGAAATTTCGGATTTAAACGTTAAAAATGAGCTGGATTTTTTTAATAAGCTTGAATTAAGCAATTACGAGATTGAAATTGCGGCAAAAATTTTAAACGAGGTTAAAGAAAGGTTAAGGTTTTTAGTAAACGTAGGGCTTGAATATCTGACTCTTTCAAGACAGGCGCAGACGCTGTCGGGCGGGGAATCGCAGAGGATAAGATTGGCCTCGCAAATCGGCTCCGGTCTTACCGGCGTTTTATACGTAATGGACGAGCCGAGTATAGGACTGCATATGAGGGATAACGAGAGGCTTCTTAAGACCATTTTTGAATTGCGGGATAAAGGCAACAGTCTGATAGTCGTGGAGCACGACGAAACTACAATGCTCAAATCGGACTATATAATCGATATGGGCCCTGGTGCGGGGAAGAACGGCGGCTACGTTATAGCGCACGGAACTCCGGAAGAAATTATGAAAAATCCGGATTCTTTAACCGGCAAATATTTGACTGGGCAGTTAAAAATTCCTATACCAGAATTCAGAAGGGAGCATTTATCCGGTTATTTAGAAATAAAAGGCGCAAAGATGAATAATTTGAAAAATATTGACGTTAAAATTCCGTTGAATAATTTCGTATGTATAACTGGAGTTTCAGGGTCGGGGAAAAGCACTTTGATTTTGGATACTCTATATCAGGCGGTTTTTGCCTATAAGAACGGTTATGCAATCGATTTTAAAAGGTTTAATATCGATGCTATAAAGAACGTAGATTATTTCGACAGAGTAGTTAATATAGACCAGTCGCCTATAGGAAGAACTCCAAGGTCTAATCCTGCAACGTATACCGGAATTTTTACTTTAATAAGGGAAATTTTCGCCGGCACTAAAGAATCGAAATCAAGGGGCTACGATCCAGGCAGATTCAGTTTTAACGTTAAAGGAGGCAGATGCGAAGCCTGCAGCGGAGACGGCGTAAAAAAAATAGAAATGCTTTTTATGCCCGACGTTTATGTTATGTGCGACGTATGCAAAGGTAAAAGATATAATGCTCCTACGTTAGAAATCACTTATAAAAATAAAAATATTTACGACGTTTTAAATATGACGGTTAAAGAAGCTTACGTTTTTTTTAACGCTATTCCGCCGCTTGCCCATAAACTAAAATTTTTAATAGACGTCGGATTGGATTATATAAATCTCGGCCAGCTTGCAACTACGCTTTCGGGAGGCGAAGCCCAGAGAATAAAGCTGTCGAAAGAATTATCGAGACCTGGACAGTATAAAACATTATATATACTTGACGAACCGACGACAGGGCTTCATTTCGACGATATCGGCAAGCTTTTGATCATATTAAACCTTCTCGTAGAAGCAGGAAATACCGTTATAGTTATTGAACACAATTTAGACGTAATAAAATCGGCAGATTACATAATAGATATGGGTCATGAAGGAGGCGAAGGCGGCGGAGAAATAATAGCTGCCGGAACGCCGGAAGAGATTTCCGTAAACGAGAATTCGTCTATCGGCAAATATTTGTTACCGTTGCTTGATTTCAAATAAATTTATTTTGTATAATTTTATTGCAATTTTGAGCGTGATTGCTTCATAATAATTGTCTTTTATGTATCGAAGCAAAGTGTAGAAGACGCTTGAGTTTTTAAAGCCGTATATTGATGTCATACAAGGATTATAAGGGGTTCGGCAATTTTTGGAAAAAAATATATGTTGTCAACTTTTAATTTGTCTATTGAATTTAACTTTTAATTTGTCATAATATCTTTGTATTATTATTTTGCTTTTAATACGTTTTATTAATAATCGCAATCAACCTTCATCACCCCCTTTGCC